>JAKSDN010000026.1 GCA_022360075.1 Kiloniellales bacterium
CAATGGCTGTTGATGGGGTGTTGGGCAAGGAAGGCGCGCACGGTTCGAAGCCGCTCGTTGCAACGTCAAGGATTGAGCCAAGAAAATGGCTGTCACTTCAGAGCTCACGCCGATCAAGCGCGACAAGACCCTGAGCGAGCATGTCTACGAGCAGTTGAAGCGATCTCTCATGTCGGGCGCCTTCCTGCCGGGCCAGAAGCTGTCATCGCGCAGCATCGCGCAGGCCGTCGGGGTGAGCTCCACGCCGGCGCGTGAGGCTCTGTCGCGGCTCATCGCGGAAGGAGCCCTCGAGGCCAATGGGCCAAAGACGATCCTGGTGCCCCGGCTCACGCCGCGGCGGCTGTTCGAAATCACCCAGATCCGCCTCCTGCTGGAAGGCTTGGCTTCGGAGCAGGCCGCGACAAGGTTCGACGCCGCGGCGGTTGAAGACCTGGAGCGAGTCCAGCTCGCGCTCATCGCGGCCATGGACCGGCAGGACTACAAGACCGTGCTGGGCCAGAACGAGGTGTTTCATTTCGCGATCTATTCCCGCTGCGATATGCCGAGGCTGCTCAGCATCATCGAATCCCTCTGGCTCAGCATCGGACCGCATTTCAATCTGCTCTATCCCGAGTTTCGCCTGACGCGCGCGGGTATCAACAATCACGCGGCGGCCATTGGCGCCATCAAGGCCGGGGACGCCGCGGCCTTGCGCGACGCCATGCAGCAGGATATTCGCGACGGCTTTGCGCGCCTGAGCCGGGCGATCGAAGAAGATCTCAAGCACTGACCGGCCGGGCCATCCGACCTAGGATCCCGACATTCCATTTGATCTCTTTTGCTATTTGATATAGCAAAAGAGATCAAATGAGCCGCTCGACAGGGCTGAGCGAGCGCGCGGCCGCACCGAGCAACGCCGGTTTGGAGGATTGCCATGGCTGGAGGAATGAGGGTCGAACTTGTCGCGCCAGGCGTCCGGAAGCGGCGTTGCGCGAAGTCTCCAACCCGGCCTCGGCGTTCCCCATCGGCTACAACTCCCTGGCACGGCACCTTCTCGGCGAATCCGCCGTCCATGGTCGCGGGCATCGCGGAGCAGAAGGTTCTCAAGGGTACGAGCCGGCTCATGCTCGAGCGTGGCATCATCCTGCCGGCCCTGTCATCGAGCTCGCTCTCCACGGTCATGACTGACTCAGGGCCTGACCCAGATTGATTGCTTTGGAAACAAGAGCTTGGAGCAAAGAGGCTCTTCACTTGTCATTGCCGGACGTGATCCGGCAATCCAGGCATCGTTTGACCCAGACGCCACTTTGGATCACCGGGTCAAGCCCGGTGATGACAAATGAGGTATGACAACTCTCTGATCTCAAAGAGCTCATTTTGAGTCGGACTCTCAGACATCGAGCTCTTCCTCGCCTCCTTCGCCGAGTTCCTGGACACGGAGGAGGCTCGGAGCTGGTCGGCGGGACAGACGATCTAGGGATTGGCGGAGGAACAATTCGAATATGAGCACACAAGCGGCGAGCGCCCACGAGACGGTCGAGAGCGGGGCGACGGCGGCCGAGGCTGCGGCGCAGGCGCTGAAGCGCCACAATGTCGACTGCCTTTTCGCCCAAAGCCTTCCGTCTGCGCTGATCCTTGCCGCCGAGGACGTCGGCATTCGCCAGATCGCCTATCGGACCGAGAACGCCGGCGGCGCCATGGCGGACGGCTATGCCAGGCGATCCAATAAGGTCGGTGTAGTTTGCGCTCAGAACGGACCGGCCGCCACGCTACTGGTGCCGCCGCTCGCCGAAGCTCTGAAGGCCAGCATTCCGGTCGTCGCCCTGGTTCAGGAGGTCGACCGGCCGAACGTCGATCGCAATGCCTTTCAGGAGCTCGACCACATCGCCCTGTTTGAAAGCTGCACCAAGTGGGTGCGGCGGGTGATGGATGCCGATCGGATCGAGGACTACATCGACGCCGCCTTCGTGGCGGCGGCGACCGGCCGGCCGGGTCCCGCGGCCCTGCTGCTGCCGGCCGATCTCCTGAAAGAGACCACGACGGCGGCGCGTGGGCAGCGCTCGTCGAAGCTTGGGTACTGGCCGCTCGACCGCGTGGTGGCCGATCCCGACGCCATCGCCCGGGCGGTGGCGCTGATCGTCGAGGCCGAGCGGCCGGTCGTCCTCGCCGGCGGCGGCATTCATGGCGCCCAGGCCGCAGACGCGCTCGCTCGTCTGCAAGATCTCGCGGCTTTGCCCGTGGCGACGACCGTCATGGGCAAGGGCTGCGTCGACGAGCGGCATGGCCTTTCGCTGGGCGTTTCGGGCGCTCTGGCCGGCAGGAATGCGCTGGGCCATCACACGCGGCCGTTCATTGCCGAGGCGGATCTGGTCGTTCTCATCGGCACCCGCACCAATCAGAACGGCACCGATAGCTGGCGGCTGATTCCGCCGGGCGCTGCCGTCGTGCACCTCGACATCGACGGGCAAGAAGTCGGCCGCAACGGCGAAGCGGTGCGCCTGGTCGGCGATGCCAAGCTCACCTTGGAGGCCTTGGCCGAACGGCTGGGCGCGCTGGACCTGACCAGACGGCAAGCGGCGCGCGGCGGGTTGGAGGCGCGCATCGCCGACGCTAAGGCGCGCCACGGGGCCGAGGCGGCCGCGCGGTGCCGCTCCGACGCCGCGCCGATCCGACCCGAGCGGCTGATGGCGGAGATGCAGACGCTTCTGACGCCGGAGACCACGGTGGTGGCCGACGCCAGCTACGCCTCGATGTGGGTGGCGGCCGGTCTGACGTCGCTCGCGCCGGGCATGCGCTTCCTGACGCCGCGTGGCCTTGCCGGTCTGGGCTGGGGCTATCCCATGGCTTTGGGCGCCAAGCTCGCCCGACCGGACCAGCCGGTGCTCTGCGTTGCGGGAGACGGCGGCTTCGGACACTGCTGGCAAGAACTGGAGACGGCCAAGCGGATGGGCCTGCCGGTCGTGCTGACGCTCTTGAACAACGGTGTCCTGGGCTATCAGAAGGACGCCGAGAACGTGAAATTCGGGCGTCACACCAGTGCTTGCACGTTCGAGCCGGTCGATCATGTGAAGATTGCCGAGGCCTGCGGCTGCCTCGGCCTTCGCGTGGCGCGGCCCGGCGACTACGCCGCGGCCCTGCAAGCCGGTCTCGAGTCAGATCGGCCGGTTTTGATCGAGGTGGATACGGACCCGGAGGCTTTTCCGCCGCTGACGTTGTTCGACAACGGGAGCTAGGCAGCGGAGCAGCGGCCCGGGGCGGGGCGACCCCTACGAACGCGACCCGGATCTGGTCTTGCGCGGTGTGCAGGACGAGCTCCTGGACTCGGAGACCTCCCGCCAAAGCTATGGCGTCATCATCGATGAGGAGGCCGGCATCGTCGATCGGGCGGCCACGAAGAGATGCCGCGAAGCCGACGCCGATCGGAGATCGGTCGGCGCCAAGGCAGAAGCAAGGTCCCTGAGGAGACCGGACCACAGCCGCGCCGCATCTGGCATGTCGCGAGGCCCCTAGGCGCTTCCCGTCCGGCCGATCGTCGGGGCGATCAAGTCCGGTAGAATGCCGCAGGCTCTTGCGTAGGCCGCGGCGTTCCGGCCGGACAGCAGGCCGGTTCCGACCAGCAGGGTGCGCAGCCCGGCGTTGCGGCCGCCGAGTATGTCGGTGTGAGGGCTATCGCCGACGGCGAGGATCTCGGCCGGATGCAATCCGGGTAGGGTCGCCAGAACCTCTCGGTAGATCGGCAGAAACGGCTTGCCGAGGAAGGTCGGCATGATGCCCGTGGCGTCGGCCAAGCGGTGGCTGTACCAACCCGGGTCTGCGGCGAGGCGGTCGCGCGGCAGCTCGGGCCAGGGCGCCGCGATATCGGGATTGGCCACGATGAGCGGCCGAGGACGGCGGCGTAGGCTGGCTTCGAGCTGCGCTTGGCGCGCCTCGTCCCAGTCGTCGCTTTCCAGCATCACGAAGCCCCCGGCGGCGTCGAGGTCTGCCGGCTTGCCGTCCCAAGCGGCCAGGTCGCGCGCAGCAAGCCCGGGAACCACCGAAGGGGTCGCGACCACGAGCCAGCCGCCCGGCCGCGCGTCGAGGCGGCTTTCCAGCAAGCTGAGGCCGCTGATCACCTCCTCGTCGGCGATGGCGACGCCGCGGCGGCGGTGGCGCGCGGCGATCTCCGCCGGCAGGGCGCTGGCGTCGTTGGTCAAGACCCGGATCGCGATCCCCGCGTCGCGCAGCCGCGCGACGGCCTCCATCGCGCCGGGAAGCGCCTGCGCCCCGGTGTTGAGCACGCCGAAACCGTCCAGCACGACCGCGCGCGCGCCCAACCGGGCAACTGCCGCGACGACGCCTTCGACCGCGATGGGCTCGACCTCGGCGGGCTTAGGCGGCAGCCGCGGCTCGCAGCGCCGGTAGGCCTGCCAGGCTTCTTCAAACCCTATGGTTGAAACGGTCATGGCAGGGAAATCGGCCTCCGACGGCGCGAGAGTTCCATAGTCCTTGGCTCACACGACAAGAGTTTGTCAACAAAAACCACAATTTCCGGCAAGCATTCGGAAGGCGCTTGACGGCTCCCGGCCGGGCAACCGATACTGCCGAACCAACGTGTATTTATGCAGGTTTTGCTGGACTTTGCCGAGGGGAGAGCGAGGGCCGGCGTGACGGATGCGACGCGGATTGCGTCGACCTATGGGCCACAGGGAGGCATTCGATGCGAAAAATGTCTAGCCAAAACGATCAAAATACAACGCAATCGGTCAAAAACGACGAGCCAGATGGGCAGTCCAGCGTCAATCGCCGCAGATTCCTGACGGGAGGCGCCGCCACGGTGGGCGCCGCGGCCATGCTGTCGCAGATCAACGAAGTTCGGGCACAGTCGGGAGATCCGGTGCCCATCGGCTCGGCGCTGCCTCTGTCGGGCGCGGCGGCAGCCGACGGGGTGGAATTCCGTCAGGGCTTGGAGCTGGCCGCCGAGGAGATCAACGAGGCGGGCGGCATCCTCGGCCGGCCGATCGAGCTGCACTTCCAGGATACCGGCGACATGGGCGCCGACAACGTGTCACAGGCGATGCAGCGCCTGATAGATCTCAACAACGTCCATGCGATCATCAATGGCTACAACGTCGGCACCAACATGATCGAGATGGAGGTCGCCGCCGACAACGACATCATCATGGTGCACTACAACACCTTCATCAGCCACAATGTGAAGTTCAACGGCGACCCGGAACGCTACTACGGCTGCTTCCAGGGGGACCCGCCGGAGTTCTACTACGGTCCCGGTTTCCTGCTGTTCCTGCAGCAGCTCGAGGCGGCAGGCGCCTGGACCCGGCCGAACAACAAGCTGGCGGTGATCCCCTCGGCCAACGAGTACTCCATCGTCATCGCCAACGCGGTGCGCGACCGCGCCCAGGAATACGGCTTCGAGATCTCGCTCTTCGAGACCGTGCCCTTCCCCAACAGCCAGTGGGGCCCCGTGCTCGCGAAGCTGCGCGAGGACCCGCCGGCGGCCGTCGCGGTCACGCATTTCCTGCCGCAGGACCTGGCCCAGTTCATGGTCCAGTTCCGCGCGGACCCGACACCGAGCCTGGTCTACATGCAGTACGGGCCGTCCCTGCCGGCATTCCGCGAGATCGGCGGCGAGAACGTCAACGGCGTGCTCTACTCGACGGTGATCGGCGCCTTGCCGGACGAGTTCGGTAAGCCCTACGAAATGAAGTACAAGGAGCGCTACGGCGAGAACTCGGCCCACAACACGGCCTCGCAGACCTACGAGGGACTGTGGCATTATGCGCTCGCCGCCGCCATCGCGAACGGGTCGGGGGAGCCCTTCGACCGCGAGCAGAACCGGAAGGTCGCGACCACGATGAGGAACCTGATCTACCGCGGGGTGAACGGCGCGACGCGTTTCGATCCGGCCGGACAGTCGGCCTTCTGTTACCCGACCCAGGTGGGCGATCCCTCCCTGGGCATGCCGCATCAGTTCCTGCAGCATCAGGACTACCGCGAGCAGGCCAGGCTGATCGCGCCGGATCTCTACAAGACCCACGACTTCAAGATGCCGCCTTGGATTGGCTGATCACCGTGAATGTCTGAACCGGACGGGACTTCGGCGGCCCCGGGGCGAGATCGCGGGGCCGCCGGTCCGATGTTGATTTGCGAGGAGGTCTCGCGCCACTTCGGCGCTTTGAAAGCCGTCGACCGTCTGTCCTTCGAGATCGCGCGCGGTGAGGTCTTGGGCATCGGCGGGCCGAACGGTGCCGGCAAGACCACACTGTTCGATCTGATTAGCGGCCTGACCCGCGTGACCGGCGGCAGCATCCGCCTGGACGGGGTCGAGATCACCGACCTGCCGCCGGACCGGACCTGCCACCTCGGTCTGGCCCGGACCTTTCAGCTCAACGCGGGCTTCGAGCCCTTGAGCGCGCTCGAGAACGTCGTCGTCGCGGCCCTGTTCGGGCGCCAGCGCCGGCTCTTTCCGGGCTTGCTGATCGACGGCAGGACCAAGCGGCGCGCGCGCGACGCGCTTGCCCGGGTCGGTCTTGCCGACTGCGCCCATGTGCGGGTGGAAGCCATGACCGTGCTGGAGCGCAAGCTCCTGATGATCGCAGGCGCCATGGTGATGGAGCCGAAGCTGTTGATGATGGACGAGCCGGTCGGCGGCCTGACGCCGGAGGAGATCGCGCGCGTCCATGCGGTCGTCGCGGAGATCGCCCGCGAGGGCACGACCATCCTGCTCATCGAGCATGTCATGCAGTTCCTCATGTCTCTGTCCGACCGGATCCTGATCATGCACCACGGTCAGAAGCTCTTCGAGGGACGCCCGGCCGACATCAGCCGCGATCCCGAAGTGGTGCGGGTCTATCTCGGCGAGCGGGCAGCGGCCCGCTTGGCACAGTCCTTCGAGGCGGAATCCGCCCGGCCGCAAGCCCCGGCGGGCGAAGCCCATGCCTGAGCCGGCGGTCTTCGCCGATGGGGCCGATGGGGCCGATGGGGCCGATGGCGCCGAGGGTGCTGTGATGCCGGGCGGCGGCGGACTGCGCGTCGAGGGGCTGGTCGGCGGCTATGGCCGCCATCCCGTCCTTCACGGCATCGACCTGAGCCTGCCGCCGCGGCGCCTGGTCAGCCTGATCGGCCCCAACGGCCACGGCAAGACCACGCTGCTGCGCACGATCGCCGGCCAGCTCAAGCCGCAGCACGGCAAAGTCGCGCTGGACGACCACGATCTGACCGGGCTCGGGCCACATCGCGTCGCCGCCGCCGGTGTCGTTCATGTGCCCCAAGGGGACCTGCTGTTCAGCGGGATGAGCGTCCACGAGAACCTCTTGATGGGCGCCTATCTACTGCGCGATCGGGCGTTGCTGGAGCAGCGGCTCGAATGGGTCTTCGGCCTGCTGCCAAAGCTGGCGGAGCGCCGCATGCAGATCGCCGACAGCCTGTCCGGCGGCGAGCGCCGCATGGTGGGGATCGCGCGCGGCCTCATGGCCGGCGGCAAGGTCCTGATGCTCGACGAGCCGTCGCTCGGTCTGGCGCCGGTGATCATCGATCAGATC
>JAKSDN010001046.1 GCA_022360075.1 Kiloniellales bacterium
GGCGGGCCTGGACTTCGACCACGGCACCGGCCACGGCGTCGGCAGCTACCTTGGCGTCCACGAGGGACCGCAGCGCATCTCGAAGCTGCCGAACAGGACCGCGCTCGAGCCCGGCATGATCCTCTCCAACGAGCCCGGATACTACAAAGCCGGCGCCTACGGTATCCGCGTGGAGAACCTGGTGACGGTGATCGAAAGCCCGGCCGCCGATGGCGAGGAGCGCGAGATGCTGGCCTTCGAGACCCTGACCCTGGCGCCGATCGACCGGGCGCTGGTCGAGCCGGATCTCATGAGCGCGGCGGAGATCGCCTGGCTCGATGCCTATCACGCCCGGGTGTGCGAGACCCTGGGCCCGCTGGTCGATCCGGAGACTGCGGCCTGGCTGGCGACGGCGACGCGGTCGCTGGGTGAGGGCGCCGGCTCGGATTGAGGCCGGCGGGAGAGACTCTCAGACGCCTTCGCTGAACAGCGCTTTCATATAGGCGTGCTGGATGTCGTTGATATGGCGCGCAATATCGGCGAGATCCTGGCCGACCCGCTCGGCCATCGCCAGATCTTCGTCGATGAACAGGTCGGTAGGCTCGGCCCAGCGCTGGGTCATGTGAATCAAGGCGCGGTAGGCCGCTTTCTCGTGCGGCTTGTCGCCCTGGCCGAGTTCCTGGACACGGTCCAGAATGAACTCCAGGCTTTCTTCCGAATTCATCATGGCCTCAACTCCAACCTTCGTCCCCGCTCAGACCCTATGGCTTGGGAGTAAAGACTTGGTTTATCCCCGCCGGTCCTGCTAGCGCGACCCGATCGATCGATCTAGCTGTCCGGGGCGAGGCCATCCGTACCGGCGCCGCAGACCAGGGCCGTCACGGTCGCGCCCGGCGGCACGGCCACGGCACCGCCTTGCAAGGCCGCGACCGCGGCGGCCCCGGACAGCTCGGCGGCGATGCCGAGCTCGAACCAAAGCCAGCGGGCGGCCTCGCGCATGGCGCTATCGCTCACCAAAACGATCTCGTCGACGTTGCGGCCGATGATCTCGACGTTGATCGCCTCGCTCTGGCGCGGTGCCAGGGTGGCGGCGGCCGTCTCCACGCGCTCGAGCGGCACCGCGGCACCGGCCTCCAAGCTCCGCTTCAGGGTCGGCGCGCCGCTCGGCTCCACGCCGATCACGCGGATGCCGGGCTTGACGCCCTTGGCCGCCGTCGAGACGCCGGAGATCAGCCCGCCGCCGCCGATGGCGACGATCAGCACGTCCGTTTCCGGCGCCTGGTCCAGGATTTCCAGGCCCGCCGTTCCTTGACCGGCGATCACGCGCGGGTCGGCGAAGGGATGGATATAGGTCAGGCCCTCGCGCGCAGCGTGGTCCAGGGCCAGCCGGTTCGAATCGTCCCAGAGCGCGCCCTCGACCACGACTTCGGCGCCCCAGTCGCGCAGCTTGGCCGCCTTGGCCGGATGGGCGTTCTCCGAGAGATAGATCACGGCGCGCGTGCCGGCCTGCCAGCCGGCGTAGGCCACCGCGAGGCCATGGTTGCCGCCCGAGGCCGTGATGATGCCGCGCTCGACCTCGGCCGCGCTCAAGCTGAGCAGCGTGTTGCTCGCCCCGCGCGCCTTGAAGGAGCCGGTGACCTGCAGGTTCTCCAGCTTGAGCAGCAGCCGGCCGTCGCAGGCCGGCGCCTTGAGCGGCGCGGCCTCGATCAGCGGCGTGTGCCGCACCCGCCGCGCGATCCGCGCCGCTGCCGCCTCGATGTCGGCGAGGGTGACGGGGTTGGCCGTGGCGATCTGATCGGGCATGACATTTCTCCTTCGTCCCGCCGTTATGGAAGCTGCGGCGGCGGGCGGCAAGGTCGGGCGTTCGTTTGTGGCGACCCGGCTCTCATCGGGCTTTCTTGGCCTCGGGCTGAGCCCCCGCAGCCGCCCCCCTCACCTAACCTCTCCCCCCAACTTGGGGGGAGAGGGATGAGAAGGCTTGGCGAGGCGATTAGCCGAGCCTTAGCCGGAGCCGGGTGAGGGGGGAACCGCCCCGTGTCACGCTAGAGTCAGCCTCACCCTCCGCCGGCTCCAATCATCTCCAGCCACGCCTCTTCGCTCAAAATCGTCACGCCGAGCTCCTCGGCCTTGCGCGCCTTGGAGCCGGCGTCGGCGCCGACGACGACGTAGTCGGTCTTCTTCGAGACCGAGCCTGCGACCTTGGCGCCCAGGGCCTCGGCGCGGACCTTGGCCTCGGGCCGGGTCATGGCGGTCAGGGTGCCGGTGAAGACGACGGTTTTGCCGGCGACCGGCGAATCGCTGCTGCTCGGGGCGGCAACGGCCTCGATCTCGAGCAGCGCGTCCAGATGGTCAAGCACTTCCTGGTTATGGGGCTCGTCGATGAAGGCCAGGATATCGGCGGCGACGCTGGGGCCGATGCCATCGATGTTGATCAGGTCGGCGTAGGCCTCGCCTTCCGGGTCGCTCGCCGAGGCCATGGCCGCGCGCCAGTCGGCCAGCGTGCCGTAGTGGCGAGCCAGCAGGCGGGCGGTGGCCTCGCCGACCTGGCGGATGCCGAGGGCATAGATCACGCGGTCGAGGCCGATCCGGCGGCGCTCCTCGATCGCCTTGGCCAGGTTGGCCGCGGACTGCGCGCCCCAGCCCTCGCGCTCGGCGATTTCGGATTCGTGGTCGGGCAGGCGGAAGATGTCGCCCGGCGCCTTGAGCAGTCCGTCTTGCCAGAAGGCCTCGATGTGCTTGCTGCCCAGGCCCTCGATGTCGAAGGCGGTGCGGCCGACGAAGTGCTTGAGCCGCTCGACCGCCTGCGCCGCGCAGATCAGGCCGCCGGTGCAGCGCCGCACCGCCTCGCCCTCCTCGCGCACGGCGTGGCTGCCGCAGACCGGGCAGGTGTCGGGAAAAACGTAGGGCTTGCTGCCCTTGGGCCGCTTGGCGAGATCGACCGAGACCACCTGCGGGATGACGTCGCCGGCACGTTGGACGACGACCGAATCGCCCTCGCGGACATCCTTGCGCTTGATCTCGTCCTCGTTGTGCAGGGTGGCGCGCGAGACGACCACGCCGCCGACCGTGATGGGCTCGAGGTTGGCCACCGGGGTGAGCGCGCCGGTGCGGCCGACCTGGATGGTGATCTTGTGCAGGACCGTCTCGGCCTGCTCGGCCGGGAACTTGTGCGCCGTCGCCCAGCGCGGCGCGCGGCTGACGAAGCCCAGGCGCTCTTGCAGGTCGAGGCGGTCGACCTTGTAGACGACGCCGTCGATGTCGTGCGGGATCTGGGCACGCTCGGCCATGATCGAGCGGTAGGTCTGGAGCAGCTCGTCGAGGTTCCGGCAGAGCCGGGCCGGCTCGTTGACCGCGAAGCCCCAGTTGTCGAGATTCCGGCGGGCCTCGGAGAGGCTCTTGCCGATCGGCGCCGAGAGCTCGCCCCAGTGGTAGGCCAGGAAGTGCAGGGGCCGCGCCGCCGTGATGCTGGCGTCCAGCAGCCGCAGCGAACCGGCGGCGGCATTGCGCGGGTTGGCGAAGATCTTCTCGCCCGCCGCCTCCTGCTGCTCGTTCAGGCGCGCGAAGTCGCTGCGCTGGATGAAGACCTCGCCACGGACCTCGAGCAGGTCCGGCCAGCCCTTGCCGCGCAGGCGGATCGGCACGTCGTCGAGGGTGCGCACGTTGGCGGTGATGTCCTCGCCGGTCGTGCCGTCGCCGCGCGTCGCGCCGCGCGCCAGCCGGCCGTTCTCGTAACGCAGGGCGCAGGACAGGCCGTCGATCTTGGCCTCGGCGAGGACGGCGACCTCCTCCTCCTCGCTCAAGCCGAGGAAGCGCCTGATCCGGGCCAAGAAGTCGGCGACCTCCTCGTCGCTGAAGCTGTTCGAGAGCGACAGCATGGGCACGGCGTGGCGCACCTTGGCGAAGCCGGCGGCCGGCGCCGCGCCGACCCTGCGCGAGGGGCTGTCGTCGCGGATCAGATCGGGGAAGCGCGCCTCGATCGCCTCGTTGCGCCGGCGCAGGGCGTCGTAGTCGGCGTCGGAGATCTCCGGCGCGTCCTGCTGGTGATAGAGCCGGTCGTGGTGGGCGATCGCCTCGGCCAGGCGCTCTAGCTCGGCCGCCGCCTGCTTGCGGGTCAGCGCTTCCGGGTCCTTATCGGGGCTGCCGCGCGCCATGGCCGTCACGCCGCGCCCATCAGGCGCTCGGCCGCGGCGCGTGCCTCGTCGGTGACCACGGCACCCGAGAGCATGCGGGCGAGCTCCTCGCGTCGCTCGTCGGCCGTGAGCTGACCGACTCGCGTGGCGAGCTGTCCGGCGCCGCCGCCTTTCACGCGTACCTTCCTGACCTGCCAGTGATAGGCGCCGCGGGCCGCGACCTGGGGGGAGTGGGTGACGACCAGGACCTGCCGGTCGCGGCCCAGGCGCTCCAGCCGCTCGCCGACGGCATGGGCGGTGGCGCCGCCGACCGCGCTGTCGACCTCGTCGAACACCAGGGTCCGGCGCGGGCCGATCCCGGCGAGCACCACCTTGAGGGCGAGCAGGAAGCGCGAGAGCTCGCCGCCCGAGGCGACCCGGGCGAGCGGTCCTGGCTCCGCCCCCGGGTTTGTCGCGACCTGGAAGGTCACGCGATCGAGGCCCTGGGGTCCCCACTGCGGCGCTTCCAGGCGCTCCACCTGCGTGTGAAAGCGCGCCTTGTCGAGCTTGAGCGGCGGCAGCTCGCGCGCGACCGCCCGGTCGAGGGCCTTGGCGGCGGTTTTGCGTCCCTCGCTCAGCGCCTCGGCCGCCGTCCGGTAGGCCTCGCCCGCGTCCTCGGCGGCGCGGCGCAGCTCGGCCACACGTTCGTCGCCCCGGTCCAGCGATTCCAGGCGTTCGGCGACAGCTTGGCGCACCTCCGCCAGGCGCTCGACGCCGACGCCGTGCTTGCGGGCCAGGTCGTTGAGCGCGAAGTAGCGCTCCTCGATCCGCTCCAGGCGTCCGGGTTCCAGCTCCAGGTCGGCCGACAGGCTGTGCAGCGCGGCGAGCGCGTCCTCGGTCTCGGCCGCCGCCCGGTCCAAGGCGACGAGGACCGGCTCGAGACGCCCGCCAGCCTTGTCCACGACCCGTTCGAGGGCCCGTCGGGCGCTGCCCAGCGCGCCCTCCGCACCGCCCCGGTCGCCGCCGGAGAGCTCGCGTTCGGCCGCCTGCACGGCTTCCACCAGCTTCTCGCCGTGCATCAGGAAGCTGCGTGCCTCGGCCAGGCTCTCGTGCTCGCCGGGCTGTGGGTCCAGGCCCTCGAGCTCGGCCAGGGCATGGCGCAGGTAGGCCTCGTCCTCCTTGGAGCGCGCGATCGAGGCCTCGGCCTCGGCGCAGGCCTCGGCCGCCTGGCGCCAGGCCGACCAGAGGGCGGCGACGCGCTCCAGCGCCTCGGCCTGGGCGCCGAAGGCGTCGAGCAGCGCCCGGTGGCTGCCGGGGTCGAGCAGGCCGCGGTCCTCGAACTGGCCCTGAATCTCGATCAGTTGGTCGCCGAGCGCGCGCAGCAGCCCGACGCTGACCGGCTGATCGTTGACGAAGGCGCGGCTGCGGCCGTCGGCACCCAGCACCCGGCGCAGCAGGATCTCGCCCTCGTCCGTGGCGACCTCGTGGGTCTCGAGCAGCGCCCGCGCCGGGTGCCGGCGCGGCACGTCGAAGCTGGCGGTCACGCTGGCTTTCTCGGCGCCGGGACGGATCAAGCGCTGCTCCGCGCGGTTGCCCAGGGCAAGACCCAGCGCGTCGAGCAGGATCGACTTGCCCGCACCCGTCTCGCCGGTCAGCACGCAGAGACCGGTCTCGAAGGTCAGCTCCAGGCGGTCGATGAGGACGATGTCGCGGATCGAGAGCGAGGCCAGCATCTCAGCCTCAAAAGACGGAGTCCCAGGTGCGCGCGATCCAGGAATCCTCGTTTTCTTGCGGCTCCAGCTCGGCGCCGGTCAAGAGCGCGTAGCTGTCGCTGTACCAGGGGCTGCCGGGGAAATTGTAGCCGAGCACGGCCGCGGTCGCCTGGGCCTCGCCGTCGATACCGAGCGCCATGTAGCACTCGACCAAACGGTGCAGGGCCTCGGGGACGTGGGTCGTTGTCTGGTACTGCCCGATGACCAGCCGGAAGCGGTTGACGGCGGCGAGATACTCGAAACGGTCCTGATAGAAGCGGCCGATCTCCATGTGCTTTCCGGCCAGGTGGTCGCGGGCGAGATCGATCTTCAAGGAGGCGTCGCGGGCGTAGCCGGTCTCGGGGAAGCGGCGCACGACCTCGTCCAGCGAATCGAGCGCGAGCCGGGTCATCTCCTGATCGCGCCCGACGTCTGAGATCTGCTCGTAGTAGCTGATCGCCTTGAGGTAATAGGCGTAGCTGACGTCGGGATTGCCCGGATGGAGCTGGATGAAGCGGTCGAGGGCGTTGATGGCGTCGTCGTAGGCGTTGTTCTGATAGTGCGCGAAGGCCGCCATGACCTGGGCCTTGGAGGCCCACTGGGAGTAGGGGTGCTGGCGCTCGACCTCGTCGAAGACCTTGGCCGACTGCTGGTACTCGCCGGCGAGCATGAGGTCGAGGCCCTCGTTGTAGAGCTCCTCGACCGGGCGCTCGGGCAGGAGCGCGTCCTCGTCCGTGGTCTCGCAGGCCGTCAGGGCGAAGGCCACGACCAACGCCGCCAGGGCCGGCCGCGCCGCGCGCCTCATTCTGAAAAGCCGTGTGAAGACGTGCATCTCCGCTCCGCCAGCCGACTCCTGATCCCGTCGAGCCCGGCTCGACGCCGTGTGACTATAGGGTCAAGGGGCGCCGCTCTCAAGCGGCCCCAAAATGCCGACCGGCGCCTCACAAGGGCGCCGGTCGCGTCAATCGAGAGAGTATTTTTTCAATGATTCTAAGCGCTTGCGGCCACTGCCCGGATCGGCGGCGCGCTCGGGCCATGGGCCTCGTCCTGCCGTCTGTCGCTCTTGCGGGGCTGTCCCGAGACCATGTCCTTGGTCAGCGTTACCCATTCCCAGGCCGAGGCATCGGCCATCACCGCCTTGAGCAGGCGCAAGGTGAGGCTGTGGCCGGCCCGCACGCCGTGGAAGTGCCCGACGATGGGTGCGCCGACCAGATAGAGATCGCCGATCGAGTCGAGCACCTTGTGGCGCACGAACTCGTTCTCGAAACGCAGGCCGCCGTCGTTGAGGATGCGATCGCCGCTGATCACGATCGCGTTGTCCAGCGAGCCGCCGAGGGCAAAGCCCATGGCGCGGAGCTGGTCGACCTCATGCAGGAAGCCGAAGGTCCGCGCGCGGGAGATCTCACGCTTGAAGACGGCGTCGCTGACCGGCGTGGACCACTTCTGCCGGGCGATGGCGCTGGTCTCGAAGTCGATCTCGAACTGCACCGTGAGCGGACAGCCCTTGACGCCGTTCGGCGCCAGCGAGGCCCAGCGATGCGGCTCCTCGATGGTCACCGGCTTGAGCAGACGCAGCGCGCGCCGCGGCGCGTCCTGCTCGACGACGCCGGCGCATTCGATCAGGAATACGAAAGGTGCGGCGCTGCCGTCCATGATCGGCACTTCGGCGCCGCTGATCTCGATGATCGCATTGTCGATCGAGCAGCCATAGAGCGCGGCCATCAAGTGCTCGACCGTGGCGATCTTGACGCCGTCGCGATGCGCGATCGTCGTGCAAAGCGGCGTCTCGACGGCATTCTCCCAGGTCGCGCGCAGCTCGCGCCCGCCGCCCGTGATGTCCGTGCGGCGAAACACGATGCCCGTGCCGGGAGGGGCAGGGAGCAAAGCCATGCAGACCTTGTCCCCGGAGTGAACGCCGACCCCTGAACAATGGATCGCGTTCTTCAGCGTCCGCTGGCGGACCACCTCCGATTTGCCCCCTCTCAACTCCTTCATTAGGCTTCCCCTCGATCGTCGGCTCATCCAGCCAGATCTAAGCCTTTCCCCCTGGTGCCGACCGGCGCTTATCGCTGGCCTTTGCACTTCTCCAGACCGACCAGGGGACGTGTTACGGCCCCTGCGCGGCCCGCGGTCCGACTGTGTGTGACGACTCGACCGGACCAACAAGAGTCTAGGTCGGCGCCAGGGAAGCACTCAAATCACTCTTTGTTACAGTATATTACGGTCCAAACTCCTGTTCTGACGCAGATTTCCAGACTTTGGTTAACACAGCCTCCGGAGCACCGATTCAGTTCGCCTGGCGCCGCAGGAACGCGGGAATATCCAGCAGATCGTCCTCGGGGTTCGTCGGCGCGATCCGCTCGCTGGGCTCCAAGCCGGCCAGCCGGGGCTGAGGGTCGGGGCTCGCCGGAGCGGCGTCGACCCGGCCCTGCGCCGGCTCGGCCGCCGGATTGGCCGCCGTTGCGGGGGCCGGACGACGGGGCCGCGGTGCCGGCGGAGAGACCAGCGGCTCGCTGCGCCCGGCGGCGCTCGGCGAGGGCTCCCGGGTTGCGGCGGGGCGCTCGGTCGCGCGCTGTTGAGGTGCGCTCGTGTCCTCACCCTGCATGCGGCGGGCGGCCTCGGTCATGCGGGCGAACAGCCCCCTTTGCTTGCGCGGCGCCGCAGGGCTTTCTTCCTTGCTCGGCGCAACCTGGGCGTCTCGGCTGCCGTTGGCGACGGCGGCCGCGGCGAAGGGCTCTGCCGCCGCGGCCGGCTCGGGGGCCGGCTTGCTGCTCGGCGTGGGCTGGACCGGCGGCGGCGCCACGAAGGCGTCGCGCTCGGCGGCCCGTTGCTCGAGCTCGCGGGCCCGGACTTCGGCCTCTTCGGCCGGATCGCTCGGTGACGCTTCCGCCGTGGCCTCGGCAACCTCGGCCTCGACCGCCGCCGCTTCGGACTCTTCGGGTTCGGCGGCGGGCTCCGGGGCCTCCTCGTGCTCGGGCTCCGAGATGGCGAGGTTCTGCGCGACCGCCGCGCTCGCGCCCGGGGCGGCTCCGGCGGCGGTCATGGTCGGCGTCGCCGGTGCCGAGTTCGGCATCGAGGGTTCCGGCGCGGGCGCCGCCGTGGCGCCGGCGACGGCGCCACCGGTCGCGGCGCTGGCCGGCGCCTGCTTGCCGCCGCCGCTCGAGCGGTCGGAGACCAGGCTGAGGGTGATCGGCCGCGGCTGCACGGCTTCGTCGACGTCGATGCCGGTTGCCACGACCGAGACGCGCATCCGGCCCTCGAGCTGGGCATCGTAAGTCGAGCCGAAGATGATGTTGGCGTCGGGATCGACCTCGTCGCGGATGCGGTTGGCCGCCTCGTCGACCTCGAACAGCGTCAGGTCGGGGCCGCCGGTGATGTTGATCAGGACGCCGCGCGCGCCCTTCATCGAGACGTCGTCGAGCAGCGGGTTGGAGATCGCCGCCTCGGCCGCCGCCACGGAGCGCTGCTCACCCTCGCCCTCGCCGGTGCCCATCATCGCCTTGCCCATCTCGGTCATGACCGTGCGGATGTCGGCGAAGTCCAGGTTGATCAGGCCGGGCATGACCATCAGGTCGGTGACCCCGCGCACACCCGAGTAGAGCACGTCGTCGGCCATCTTGAAGGCATCGGCGAAGGTGGTCTTCTCGTTGGCCACGCGGAACAGGTTCTGGTTCGGGATGATGATCAGCGTATCGACGTACTGCTGCAGGTCGCTGAGGCCGGTCTCGGCGATGCGCATGCGGTGCACGCCCTCGAAGTGGAAGGGCTTGGTCACCACGCCGACGGTCAGGATTCCGGCCTCGCGCGCGGCCTGCGCGATCACCGGTGCCGCGCCCGTGCCGGTGCCGCCGCCCAAACCGGCGGTGATGAAGACCATGTTGGCGGTCTCGAGCTGCGACATGATCTCGTCCAGCGCCTCCTCGGCGGCGGCACGGCCGACGTCGGGACGCGAGCCGGCGCCGAGCCCCTGCGTGATGTTGCGGCCAAGCTGGATCCGGCGCTCGCAGAGCGACTGCGCCAGGGCCTGGGCATCGGTGTTCATCACGATGAACTCGACGCCTTCGAGATTGGCCTGGATCATGTTCGTCACGGCATTGCCGCCGGCGCCACCCACCCCGATCACCGTGATCCGCGGTGCGAGCTGCTGTTCCATGGCTGGCATGCTGAGGTTCAGGGTCATCATCGCCTCCAACTAGCGTTCATCAACCTGTTGCCGGTCACGCCGGCCGATTGCCTCGATACGGCCGAGGCGTCCGGAATGGCACCGGTCACAGGTGCTCACGAAACCACTGGCCGATTCGGCCCACGAGGCCGCTCGGCTCCTCCGTCTCCGGCCGGGGCCGTTGCCGTTTGGCCGCCATGGCGGCGGCATAGGTGAGCAGGCCCGCGCTGGTCGCGTAGGCCGGCCCCGAGGTGGACTCGGCGAGTCCCTCCACCCGGATCGGCTTGCCGATACGGATCTGCTTGTCGAGTACGAGGCCGGCGAGCTCGCGCACGCCGGTGAGCTGGCTGGCGCCGCCGGTCAGCACGACGCGCCGGCCGGCGATCTTGTCGAAGCCGCTGGCCTCCAGGCGCGAGCGCACCAGCTCGAAGGTCTCCTCCAGGCGCGGCTGGATGATGCCGACCAGGAGCGAGCGCGGGACCTGCTGGGGCTGGCCCTCGTCCTCGCCGACCTGGGGCACCTCGATCAGCTCGCGCTCATCGGCCGTGGTGACCATGGCGTGGCCGTAAAGCGTTTTGATGCGCTCGGCATGGACCAAGGGCGTCGAGAGGCCGCGGGCGATGTCGTTGGTGACGTGCATGCCGCCGACCCGCAGCACGTCGGTGTAGATCACGCTGCCTTCGAGGAAGACCGCGATCGTCGTCGTGCCGCCGCCCATGTCGATCAGCGTGACGCCGAGCTCCAGCTCGTCCTCGACCAGCGAGGCGAGTCCCGAGGCGTAGGGCGAGACCACGAGCGCGGCGGCGTCGAGATGGCTGTGCTCGACGCAGGCGATCAGGTTGCGGATGGCGCCGGCGCCGGCGGTGATGAAGTGCACGCTCACGCCCAGCCGGTCGCCGTACATGCCGCGCGGATCGCGGATGCCGCGGCTGCCGTCGATGCGGTAGCCGAGCGGGATGGAGTGGATGAGCTGGCGGAGCTGGCCGTTGCTGCCGTCGTCGGGCTCGCTGCGATGGCCCTGGTCGAGCGCCCGGCGCAGATCGCTGTCGCCGACCGCATGACCGGAAATGGAGACTTCCACGTCGACGGAGGAGGAGCTCGGGTGGCCGCCGGAGAGATTGACCACCACGCGGTCGATCGTCTCGCCGGCCATCTGCTCGGCCGCGTGCACGGCGCTGGCCACGGCCCCTTGCGTGGCCTCCATATCGACCACGGTGCCGCCGCGCACGCCGCGGCTGACCTGCTGGCCGATCCCAACCACGTTCGGGCGCTTGCCCTGCTCGAGGCGGGCGACCAGGCAGCAGACCTTGCTGCTGCCGACGTCGAGCGCGGCGATCAGGCCGTTCTTCGATGGTGCCAGGCCCTGCCTCATCCTGTCTCTCTCGAGCTCCTCTCGCGGGTCAAGGCGTCTCGATCTCCCCTCTGCTCATCGCCGTCAGGCTCAGGTGTCCTTGCCGTCGACGTCCGGCCGCCGGCGTGGGGTGATGCCAGGCAGCGCGCGGACAATCAGGCGATCGGGCAGACGCAGATCGATCGCCGAGACGTTGCGCTCCAGCACGCCGTGACGGCGCTCGATGTCGGCGAGCTGCGCCCAGGCCGCGGCCGTGTCGGCTTCGGGAAGATGGACGTCGATGCCGCTCTTCATGCGCAGGTTCCAGCGGCGCTTGCCGACCCGCACCGCGGCCTCGACTTGGGCGCCCAGGTCTGGCTCGCTGTCGAGCATGCTGAGCAGAGCCTTGGCATGGAGTGGCGCGTCCTCGCCGACCACCAGTGGCAGCCCGGTGAAGGCGGCGGGCTTGGCCCCGGAAATGATGCCGCCCGCCTGGTCGATGACGGCGTGCGCGCCGTCCCGCTGCCAGATCGCCAGCGGCTCGCGCTCGCTGAGCTCGACGAACACCAGGCCGGGCAGGCGGCGCTCGACCGTCGCGGTCTTCACCCAGGGCAGGACCTCGAGCCGGACCTTGGCCGCGTGCGGGTCAAAGGCGAGCAGCGGCGTGCCGCGCTCGACCTGGAGGGCGTCGAGCAGGCGCGCGCGATCGGTGCGCTGGCGGCCGATCACCAAGACATCGTCGACGGCCAGGCCGGCGTCGATCGAGAGGCTGTAGCCGGCCTCGACGGCGCGCTCGAACTGCAGGCCGAACCAGCCTGACAGGGCGAGCCAGGTGAGGCCGCCGAGCGGTGCCAGAGCCGCCAGGACGAGCAGGCTCCGGCGGCCGGGCAGCCGCTCCCGCCACGACGTGCGCGCCTTCTTGCCGCGGCCGCGTTTGGCCTTCGGCTTCGAACGCCGCCAGCTATCGAGGCTCAGCCATCGCATCGGGCGTTCTCCACCATCCAGGCGCAAAGCTCGGGGAACGACATGTCCAGGTGCGCGGCCTGCTCCGGGACCAGGCTGAGCGGCGTCATGCCCGGCTGGGTGTTGATCTCCAGCAGGTAGAGCTTGCCGGGCTCGCCTTCGGTGTCGTCGTAGCGGAAGTCGGCGCGGCTGACCCCGCGGCAGCCCAGGGCCTGGTGGGCCGCGAGCGCCATCTCCAGCGCCTGCGCGTAGATCGTCTCGTGGACCGGCGCGGGAATCAGGTGATCGGCGCAGCCTTCGGTGTACTTGGCCTCGTAGTCGTAGAAGCCGACGCGCGGCCGGATCTCGGTGACGGCGAGCGCCCGCTCGCCCATCACCGCGACGGTCAGTTCGCGGCCGGGCACGAAGCGCTCGATCAGGACGTACTCGCCGAACTGCCAGGTCGCCTCGGCGAAGGGCGGCTCGTTCGTGCCCTCGGTGACGATCTTGACCCCGACGCTCGAGCCCTCGTTGAGCGGCTTGATCACGAAGGGCCGGGCGATGACCTCGCCGCGGCTCAGGGTCTCGCGGTCGACAATCATGCCGTCGGGACAGGTCAAGCCGGCCGCGGTGAAGAGGCTCTTGGCCATCGGCTTGTCCATGGCGAGCGCCGAGGCCAGCACGCCGGAATGGGTGTAGGGGATCTTCATCAGCTCGAGCACGCCCTGGACGCAGCCGTCCTCGCCCCAGCGGCCGTGCAGGGCGTTGAAGATCGCATCGGGGGCGGGCGTCAGCGCGGCGACGAGCTGGCCCAGGTCCGGGCCGACGTCGATCTCGCTCACACCGTAGCCGGCCTCGCGCAAGGCGGCGGCGCACTCGCGCCCGCTGACCAGCGAGACTTCCCGCTCGGCCGACGTGCCACCCATCAGCAAGGCCACCTGTTTGCTCACGCGCTGTCCTTCGGTTGTGTCGTGCCGTCGGCGGCGAAGCCGATTCGGCGGATCTCCCACTGCAGCGTCACACCGCTTGCTTGGCGCACGCGCTTGCGGACCTCCTCGCCGAGCAACTCGAGGTCTGCGGCCGTCGCGTTGCCGGTGTTGATCAGGAAGTTGCAGTGCTGCTCCGAGACTTGGGCGCCGCCGCGTCGCAAGCCGCGGCAGCCGGCCCGGTCGATCAGTTCCCAGGCCTTGGCGCCGCCTGCCTCCTCGGGCGGCGGGTTCTTGAAGGTCGAGCCGCCGGTGCGGCTGCGGATCGGCTGGCTGTCGCAGCGCGACTTCTGCACCTCGGCCATGCGCCGGGCGATCACGGTGGGATCGCCGCGCAGGCCGCGCAGGCCGGCGCGCAGGAAGATCCAGTCCTCGGGCAGGTCGCAGCGCCGGTAGGACAGCGCCATCTCGGCCGGTTGCAGCCGGTGCAGCCGGCCGCTGGGCTCGACCGCCTCCGCCCAGCGCAAGACGTCGTTGATCTCGGTGCCGTAGGCGCCGGCGTTCATGCGCAGCGCGCCGCCGATCGTGCCGGGCACGCCGTAGAGGAACTCGAGGCCGCCGAGGCTCGCGAGCTTGGCGGCGGTCGCCACGTTGCGGTCGAGCGCAGAGGTACCGCAGACGATCTCGGTGCCCTGCACCTCGATCTCGGCGAATCCGCGGCCCAGGCGCAGCACGACGCCCGGCACGCCGCCGTCGCGCACCAAGAGGTTCGAGCCTACGCCGATCACCGTGACCGGGATATCGGCGGGCTTGGCCTTGAGGAAGGCGATCAGGTCGTCGCGGTCGGCAGGCCGGAAGCTCACCTCGGCCGGTCCGCCCACGCGGAACCAGGTGATGCCGGAAAGCGGCGCGTTCTCGGTATAGCGGCCGCGCACGGGCGGCAGGCGATCGATCAGGTTGCTGCGTGGCGTTCTAGGCTTCACCATCATCGTCCAGCTCCCGCACGTTTGGGTCCGGTTCTGTCCGTCCCGCCGTCGATCAGCGCGGCGAGGGCGTCGGGCAGGGCATGCGCCCAGGCGGTGATGTTCCCGGCACCCAGGCAGACCACGAGGTCGCCGGGCGCGGCCTGCTCGAGTACCAGGGCGGCCAGCGCCTCCGGCTCGGGCAGCGGCGTGACATGGCGGTGGCCGCGGTCGCGCAGGCCGGCCACCAGGTCGTCGCGGCTGGCGCCCTCGATCGGGCTCTCGCCGGCCGCATAGACTTCCGCGACGATCACCTGGTCGGCGTCGTTGAAGCAGGTGCAGAAGTCCTCGAAGAGGTTGGAGAGCCGCGTGTAGCGATGCGGCTGCACGACGGCGATCACCTTGCCGTCGGTGCCCTGACGGGCCGCCTTGAGCACCGCGGCGATCTCGACCGGGTGGTGGCCGTAGTCGTCGATCACCGTGATGCCGCCGGCCTCGCCGGTCTTGGTGAAGCGCCGCTTGACGCCGCTGAAGCCGGCGAGGGACTGGCGGATCACCGCGTCCTCGATGCCCATCTCCTCGGCCACCGCGATGGCGGCCATGGCGTTCAGCACGTTGTGTTCGCCGAGCATCGGCAGGACCAGGCCCTCGATCGTGCGCGGGCCGCCGCCGCCCCGGCTCTCGCGCACCACGTCGAAGCGCAGCGAACCGTTGATCGGCTCGATCCCCGCCAGGCGGAGGTCGGCCTGCGTCGAGGTGCCGTAGGTGACGATGCGGCGGTCCTGGATCCGGCCGATCAGGGCCTGGACCGCGGGGTGGTCGATGCAGAGCACGGCGACGCCGTAGAAGGGGATGTTCTCGACGAAGGTCTCGAAGGCGTCGTGCAGTGCCTCGACCGAGCCGTAGAACTCCATGTGCTCGGGGTCCATGTTGGTGACCACGGCGATCGTCGAGGGCAGCTTGACGAAGGTGCCGTCGCTCTCGTCGGCCTCGACCACCATCCAGTCGCCGGCGCCGAGCCGCGCGTTGGTGCCGTAGGCGTTGATGATGCCGCCGTTGATCACGGTCGGGTCGAGCTTGGCGCCGTCGAGGATCGTGGCGACCAGCGAGGTCGTCGTCGTCTTGCCGTGGGTGCCGCCGACCGCGATCGACCATTTCAGCCGCATCAGCTCGGCCAGCATCTCGGCGCGCCGGACGACCGGCAGGAAGCGCTCGCGTGCGCGGACCACCTCGGGGTTGTCGGGCTTGATCGCCGAGGAGACCACGACCACCTGGGCGTTCTCGACGTTCTCGGCGCGCTGTCCGACCATGACCGCGATGCCGAGGCTGCGCAGGCGCTGGACGTTGGCGTTCTCGGCCAGATCGCTGCCCTGCACCTGGTAGCCGAGGTTGTGCAGGATCTCGGCGATGCCGGACATGCCGATGCCGCCGATGCCGGTGAAGTGGATGATGCCGAGGTCGAGGGGCAGCGTTCTCATGCCGCGGCCTCCTTGCGTCCCCGCTCGTCCCGGCTTTCGTCGTCGGCGCCGCCGTTGTCGTCGGCCTCTCGGGTCACGAGGTCGGCCAGGCGCGCCGTCGCATCGCCCTGCGAGAGCGCGCGGGCGCAGCCGGCGGCGCGGGCCAGCAGCGTCGGAGTGGAGAGCAGCGACAGCAGGCGCTCGCCGAGGGCTTCGGGCGTCAGGGCCGACTGCGGCATGACCCAGCCGCCGCCGGCCTTGGCCATGGCCTGCGCGTTGGCGCTCTGGTGGTCGTCGGTCGCGAAGGGATAGGGCACCAGGATCGCCGGACGGCCGGCCGCGGCCAGCTCCGCCAGGGTCGAGGCGCCGGAGCGGCAGATCAGCAGATGGGCGGCGGCCAGGCGCTCGGGCACGTCGTCGAAGAAGGGGGCGAGCTCCGCCTCGATGCCGCAGTCCCGGTACTCCGCCTCGACCTCGCCCAGGTCGCGGCTACGCACCTGCTGGCTCACCGAGAGGCGGGCGCGCAAGGCTTCCGGCAGGGTGCAGAGCGCGGCCGGGATCACGCCGTTGAACACCCGGGCGCCCTGGCTGCCGCCGGTCACCAGCAGGCGCAAGGAATCGTTGTCGCCGGGCACCGCGAAGGGCCGCCGGCTGAGCGCCGAGATGGCCGCTCGCACGGGATTGCCGGTCAGCCGGGTCTGAGCGCGCGGGTTACGGCCCAGGCCCTCGACGGTCTCGAAAGAGGTGGCGATCACGTCGGCGCGGCCGGCGAGCAGGCGGTTGGCCCGGCCGAGGACCGCGTTCTGCTCGTGCAGAATCACGCGCAGACCCAGGCGGGAGGCGGCCAGGACGGTCGGCACGGAAGCGTAGCCGCCAAAGCCGACGACGCTGTCCGCGCCGATCGTCTTCAGCAGGCCGCGCGCCTGGAAGTAGCCGTGGGCGAGGCTGATGCCGCTGCCGATCTTCTTGGCCAGGCTGCCGCCGGCGATGCCGCCGGCGCTGATCCGGTGCGTGGCGACCTGCGGCAGCTCGGGGCCGAAGCCGGCGCCGCGCCGATCGGTGATCAGGGCGACTTCGAGGCCGCGGCCGAGCAACTCGCGGGCCAGCGCCTGGGCCGGGAACATATGACCGCCGGTGCCCCCGGCGGCGAGCACGATCCGGCGCGGCGTCCCGGCGCTCACAGCAGGTCTCCCGGGCCGCTGCGACGGCGGGTCAGGGCCAAGACCATGCCCATGCCGAGCGACAGCGCGAGCAGCGAAGAGCCGCCGTAACTGATGAAGGGCAGCGTCATGCCCTTGGTCGGCATGAGGTGCAGGGTCGAGGCCATGTTGATCAGGGCCTGCAGGCCGAACTGCGCCAGCAGACCGGCGCCGGCGAGCAGCGCGAAGAGGTTGTTGTCCTGCAGCACGCGCGCGAAGCCGCGCAGCACGACGAAGGCGAAGAGCAGGAGGATCAGCAGGCAGGCCAGCATGCCGAACTCCTCGCCGGCCACGGCGAAGATGAAATCCGAATGGGAGTCGGGCAGATGCGCCTTGATCGTGCCTTCGCCCGGGCCGCGGCCGAGCAGGCCGCCGTTGCCGAAGGCCTCGAGCGATCGATCGATCTGGTAGCGGTCGCCGGCGGCCGGGTCGAAGAAGCTGTCGATCCGGGCGGTGACATGGGGCAGCGTGAAGTAGGCCGCGAAGAGCCCCGCCAGTCCGGAGAGCGCGAAGCCCGCCACCAGCATCAACGGCAGGCCAGCCAGGAAGAACTGGAAGCCCCAGACCGCGGTCAGGACGAAGGCCTGGCCGACGTCGGGCTGGAGCAGCAGCAGGCCGGCGCAGAGCGCCCACAGCACGGTCGCCACCGGCACCGCGGGCGTGCTCTCCTTGTCCTTGCTGAGCGCGAAGAGCCAGGCCGTCACCACGACGAAGCAGGGCTTGAGGAACTCGGACGGCTGGATCGAGAAGCCGGCGAGGGCGATCCAGCGCTGGGCGCCCTTGATCTCCGCGCCGATGAACAGCGTCACCAGGCAGAGCGCCAGCGCCGCCAGCAGCCCGAAGAAGGCCAGCCGGCGCAAAGCCCTGGGGCTCATCAGCGAGACGGCGACGAGCAGGAAAAGCGCGGCCGGCATGAGGAGCAACTGCCGCCGGGCCAGGTGGAAGCTGTCGAGCCCGATGCGACCGCCCGCTGCCGGCGAGGCGGCGAGCAGGAGCACCGCGCCGAGCGCCATCAGCGCGACCAAGGCGGCGAGGGTCCAACGGTCGACCGTCCACCACCAGCGGCCGAATTCGCTTCTGTCGGTGCGGGCGATGGTGATCATTGCGGCAAGGCCCCCCCGGCCAGGGGAACACCGGCCTCGATCTCGCTGCGGGTCCCCGGCAGGGCCTGCACCAGCGCGCGGAAGGACTCGCCGCGTGCTTCGAAGCTCGCGAACTGATCGAAGGAGGCGCAAGCCGGCGAGAGCAGCACGACCGCACCCGGCTTCGCCTCGGCGCCGACCAGGGCATGGGCCTCGGCGACGGCGGTCTCGAGATCGCCGCAGAGCGTGACCGGCAAACGTCCCTCGAGCGCGGCGGCGAACGGCGCTGCCGCCTCGCCGATCAGGAAGGCGTGGACGATCCGGCCGAAGAAGGGCTCGAGTCCCTCGAGGCCGCCTTCCTTGGCCCGGCCACCGGCGATCCAGTAGACCGCCTCGTAGCAGGCCAGCGCCTTGCTCGCGGCGTCGGCGTTGGTCGCCTTGGAATCGTTGATGTAGGCCACTTCGTCGATGACGGCGATCAGCTCCTGGCGATGCGGCAGGCCGGGGAAGCTGCGCATGCAGGCGGTGA
This sequence comes from Kiloniellales bacterium, assembly GCA_022360075.1. The sequence continues at coordinate 18,429 of JAKSDN010001046.1, forward strand.
TCACCGGCGGGTCGATCTCGCGGGCCCGGCAGGCGGCATAGGCGGCCGCGGCGTTCTGCCAGTTGTGCCGGCCGGGCAGGCTCGGGATCTCGCGCAGGTCGATCGCCGGCACCGCGCCGCCGCCGCTGTCGTCGACCAGGACCCCGTCGCGCACGTAGATGCCGCCGGCCGCGACCTCGCTGCCGGAAATCGGGATCACGCGCTGCTCGTCGGCGGCGCTGAGCTCTTGCCAGATGCCGCGGGTGGTCGCGTCGTCGATGCCGATCACCGCCGTGCGCGGCTTGGTCTGGCGATGAAAGATCCGGCGCTTGGCCTCGACGTAGCCCTCGAAGCCGCCGTGGCGGTCCAGATGGTCCGGTGTGACGTTGAGCAGTACGGCCACGTCGAAGGTGATCGAGAAGGTCAGCTCGAGCTGATAGCTCGACATCTCGAGGACGTAGAGCCCGCCGAGGTCCAAGGGCTCCAGGGCGAGCGCGGGCTGACCGAGGTTGCCGCCGGTCTGTACCTCGCGGCCCGCGCTCTCGACGATGTGGCCGATCAGGGCGGTGGTGGTCGACTTGCCGTTGGTGCCGGTGACCCCGAGGTAGTCGGCGTTGCGCTGGGCGCGAGCCAGAAGCTCGATGTCGCCGATGATCTCGCAACCCTGCTCGCGCGCCAGCCGGGCCACGGGGTGGGGCGCCGGGTGCGTGTGGGGTATGCCCGGAGAGATCACCAGCGTGGTCAGCTCCTGCCAGTTGCAGGTCGCCAGATCGACCAGGGGAATGCCCTCGGCCCGGGCCTTGGCGCGGACGTCCTCGTTGTCGTCCCGGGCCCAGACATCGGCGCCGCTGGCTTGCAGCACCTTGGCGGCGACCAGGCCCGACTTGCCGAGGCCGAGCACCGCGACCGGCAGGCCATTGAAGTAGAAGAGATCGATCACCGCCGTGTTCCCCTCAGCGCAGCTTCAGCGTCGACAGCCCGGCGAGCGCCAGGATCGAGGCGATGATCCAGAAGCGGATGACGATGGTCGGCTCCGCCCAGCCCTTCTTCTCGAAGTGGTGGTGCAGCGGCGCCATGCGGAAGACGCGCTTGCCGGTGAGCTTGAAGGAGATGACCTGAACGATGACCGAGACGGTCTCCAGCACGAAGAGCCCGCCGATGATCGCCAGCACCAGCTCGTGCTTGGTGATGACCGCGATGCCGCCGAGCGCGCCGCCGCAGGA
>JAKSDN010000494.1 GCA_022360075.1 Kiloniellales bacterium
CGACAGCCCGGAGGAGCAGAAGCGCGTCGAGCGGCAGAAGCTCGATGCATTGCTCGGCTATTGCGAGACCACGCGCTGCCGGCGCCAGGTCCTGCTCGCCTACTTCGGCGAGACGCTGGCCGAGCCCTGCGGCAACTGCGATACCTGCCTGGAGCCGGTCGAAAGCTTCGACGGCACGGAAGCGGCGCAGAAGGCGCTGTCCTGCATCTATCGCACCGGCCAGATGTTCGGCGCGGCCCACATCATCGACGTGCTGCTCGGCGGCGAGACCGAGCGCATCCGCAAGTTCGGCCACGACGCGCTGACGACCTACGGCATCGGCAAGGAGCTGTCGCGCGATGCCTGGCGCTCGGTGCTGCGCCAGCTCGTCGCTCTCGGGCTCCTGGTCGTCGATATCGAGGGGCACGGCGGCCTGCGCCTCGGGCCCGATTGCCGCCCGGTGTTGCGCGGCGAGCGGCGCATAGAGCTGCGCCGCGATCCGAGCTGGCGCCGGGCCGCAAAGCCGGCGAAGGAGCGCCGGGTTCTCGCGCCGCTGGACTCCGCCGCGGAGTCGCTGTTCCAGAAGCTGCGCGCGCATCGCATGGCCATGGCCAAGGCGCAGGGCGTGCCGCCCTACGTGATCTTTCACGATCAGACCTTGATGGAGATGGCGCAACGCCGGCCGCGCGACCTGGAGGCCTTCGCCGGCTTGACCGGTGTCGGCCGGGCGAAGCTGGAGCGCTATGGCGAGTCGTTTCTCAAGGTGATCGCCGCGCATGACGGCTCGGTCGAAAGGGACGACGGTGTCTCGCCGGCGCCGCCTCTCGATGAGCCGTGGCGTGGAGAGCACCCGCCGGATCCCTGAGTCCTGATTCCTGCGCAAGTCCTCTTGGGCTTGGCCGACACATCAAGCTCGGGCAGCATGAGGCGATGGAACCGGGCGATCCCGCTCCCGAAAAGAAGCCGCGCCGCCGCTTGTCGCCGGCCTCGATCGGCTGGCTGGTCGTCACGCTCGTTCTCGTCGGCTTTGCGGGCGCGAGCGTACTGACGGCGCCCGAGCAACCGCCCGTTGCCGGAACGCTGCCTCTGCAGTTCGATCTCCAGGGCCATCGCGGCGCGCGCGGTCTGGCGCCCGAGAACACGCTGCCCGCCTTCGAGCGGGCGATGGCCATCGGCGTGACGACGCTGGAGCTCGACCTCGGTATGACCCGCGACGGCGCGCTGGTCGTTCATCACGACCGTCGGCTCAATCCGGACCGCACGCGCGATGCGGAGGGTGCCTGGCTGCCGGAGGACGAGGATGCGCCGGCCTTGCTCGCGCTCAGCCTCGCCGAGCTCGCGGCTTTCGATGTCGGGAGCCCTCGCCCAGAAGGGCGCAGCGCCGAGCGCTTTCCGGATCAGGAAGGCCTCGACGGCGTGCCGATCCCGACACTGGCGCAGGTCCTGGCCCGCGCCGAGGCGCTGTCCGGCGGCAAGATGCGCTACAACATCGAGACCAAGATCTCGCCCGAAAACCCGGAGACCTCACCCGAGCCCAAGGTCTTCGCCGAGGCCCTGGTCATGCTCCTGCGCGAAGTTGGCGTCACCGAACGGGCGAGCGTGCAGTCCTTCGACTGGCGCAGCTTGCAGGCGGCGCAGGAATTGGCGCCGGAGATCACGACGGTCTACCTCACCGCCGAGCGGCGCTGGCTGGACAACGTGCAGCGCGGCAAGCCGGGCGCCTCGGCCTGGACCGCCGGTCTCGACGTCGACCGCTTCGGCGCCTCGATTCCCCTGACGGTCAAGGAAGCCGGCGGGGCCGTCTGGTCGCCCTACTATCGCGACCTGCGCGAGGCCGCGCTGCGCGAGGCCCATCGATACGGCCTCAAGGTCGTGGTCTGGACCGTCAACGAGCCCGACGACATGACATCCCTGATCGAGATGGGGGTCGACGGCATCATCACCGACTACCCCGACCGGCTGCGCGCGGTCATGGAAGCCAAGGGCATGCCCCTGCCGCCGCGCTACCGGCCCTGATCGGGGACGCGCTCAGGAAAGCGCGATCTCGCCGTCGACCTCGTGCTGGAGGTCCAGCCCCTCGATGGTCAGCGTCACCTTCGCCTTGACGGTTTCGGTGCCGCTGAGCTTGCCCGCCTCGATCCCATCGCGGATCGCCTGCTCGATCTCGCGCTGCGAGGTGACGCCCACTTTCTTGAGGAACTTGCGCAGCTCCATATTGAAGATGTCCTCGTCCATCCGGCCCTCCGTGTGCGGTTGTTAGGGTTTTCTTAATCGGCCCGGCGGTGGCCTGCCAAGCGCGCAGTTCGTCCTCCTTGCGGGACCCAAGGCCCGTTTCCCGTCTGTCAACCATTTGGCTCTAATCTGACTTAACTATGACCCGTTACGTCGGACGCTCCAAAGCCAGGCTGGACCGGGCCAAGCAGCGCCTGCGGTCCGGCTGGGGGCAAAGTCAGATCGCGGTGGCGCCAGCGAGCGCGCCGTCGCGGTCGCGCGCTGCTGCGCCCTTGCCGCCGCCTCCGCCGCCCGCCCCGGAGCTGGAATTCGCGTTCGATCCCGGGCCCGCGGAGGCCCTCGTGCCCAAGGCAGAGGTAGTCACGCCCGCGCAAGAGCGGCAAGCGGCTCCGGAGCTTCAGCCCCCACCCGGACCTGAGTTCGAGGCTGGACCACCGCCGCTGGCCCCGCTGCCGCCACCGCCCGGGCCCGCATGGGACCGGCGCGCGCTGCTGCGCGGTGCGCTGGGGGCCGGCACGCTTGGGCTGGCGACTCTGGCGTTGCCGCGCCGGCTGAGCGAGGCCGTTCTGACGACCGGTGAGACTGCCGTGCCGCCGCCGTTCGAGCGCGCGCTGGACTTCACGGCGAGCCCCGAGATCGCCCCGTCCCGCAGCGTCGCCGAGCCAAAACCCGCCGCGCCGGCCGTGCAGCCGGTCAAGGGTGCCGCGCTGGCGACCCGCCGGCTCCTGCTGCACAACGAGAATACGGGCGAGACCATCAAGGCCACCTATTGGGCCGATGGCGACTACGTGCTGGAGGAGCTCGAGCAGATCCACCGCTTGCTGCGCGACCATCACGCCGAAGAAATGCACGCGATCGACATCAAGCTGGTCAACCTGCTCTACGACATGAGCCGCAAGCTCGAAACCGAAGAGCCCTTTCACATCCTCTCGGCCTATCGCACGCCGCGGACCAATGCCAAGCTGGCCGAGCGCTTCGATGGCGTGGCCACCAACTCCTTCCACCTGAAGGGCCGGGCCGTCGATCTGCACATGCCCGGCCGGCGCAAGAGCGAGCTGCTGCGCGCGGCGCTGTCGCTGCGGGCCGGCGGGGTCGGCAACTACCGCACCTATCTCCACCTCGATACCGGACCCGTTCGGCGCTGGTGAGCGCGCGTTCCCGCCGGGATTCCGGCGATTGCGCCCGTTAACGAATACCGATACCTTCCCGGCCCAAGGGCAGATCGGCCCGGGGGCAGATCGAAACGGGGGAAGCGTGGCTATGCACCGGCTGTCGCGGCGCCGTCTTCTGACCAGCGGCGCCTTTGCCGCTTGCGCAACGCTGGCCGCGCCGGCCATCGCGCGCCTGCGCGATCACGAAAAGCGCCTGGAGATCCTCAACCTGCACACCGGCGAGTCGCTCTCGGCCGTGATCTGGGCCGAGGGCGCGGCGATCCCCGAGGAGCTTGAGCGGGTCAACCGCGTGATGCGCGATCACCGCACCGGCGAGGTCACCGCGATCGACCCGGCCCTGCTGCTCGATCTCCATGGCCTCCGCGACAAGGTCGGCAGCGGCAAGCCCTATCACCTGATCTCCGGATATCGCTCGGCCCAGACCAACGCGCGCCTCCTGGCCTCGACCGACGGCGTTGCGGAGAACTCCTTCCACGTGCGCGGCCAGGCCGCGGACGTGCGTCTGCCGGGCACCGACCTGCTGCGCCTGCGCCGGGCGGCGCGTTCGATGAAGTCGGGCGGCGTCGGCTACTACCCGCTGTCCGACTTCCTGCACCTCGACACCGGGCCCTTGCGTTTCTGGTAGCCCGCGCGGCGTCGGTTCCGCGCCGCGCCCAAACATGCTAGGCCAGAGCCCATGCGGCTCAGCCAAGACCAGATCCGCGCGTTCGACGAGCGCGGCTATCTCTTCCTGCCGGCGCTGTTCGGCGTATCGGAGGTCGCCCGGCTGACCGATGCCTTGCCGGGCCTCTTGGCGCACGAAGGGCCGGAGGTGGTGCGCGAGAAGCCGGACGCCGCCGCGGTGCGTCTGGTCTACGGCGGTCACGTGTTCGCCGAGGCCTTCGGCCGCCTGGTGCGCCACCCCCGCCTGCTGAAGCCCGTCGAGCAGTTGCTGCGCGAGCCGGCCTACATTCACCAGACGCGGCTCAACCCGAAGCTGGACTTCGCCGGCGGCACCTGGAGCTGGCACCAGGACTTCGGTACCTGGCACCGCGAGGACGCGATGCCGGAGCCGCGCTGCGTCATGACCGCGGTCTTCCTCGACGCCGCCACGGCGGCCAACGCGCCGCTCCTGGTCGTGCCGGGCTCGCAGCACCACGGCATGATCGATCGCGTCAGCCCGGAGTCCGGCGCGAAGGGCTACACGGTGATGGAGATCGACCGGCCGATCTTGGAGGGCCTGGTGGCGGAGCACGGCCTGGAGGCGCTGACCGGGCCGGCCGGCTCGGTCGCCTTCATGCACTGCAACATCGTGCACGGCTCGGCCAACAACATCACGCCCTACCGCCGGGCGATCTTCTACGCCAACTACAACGCCGTTTCGAACGCCGCGGCCGGCGACAAGCGCGCCTGGCACCACTGCAACCGCGACACGACGCCGCTCACGGCGCTGGCGGATGACTGTTTGGAGGCGCTGGCTGCGAAAGCGAGCGATCCTCACCCTTCGACAAGCTCAGGATGAGGTCACACGAGACTCATTTTGTCCCCTCATGCTGAGCTTGTCGAAGGGTGAGGATCGCTTAGTTGGAGGGGACAGGCTCCTGGCCTGTATGCGGCGGCGCCCTCGACCAACAGGCCCCGGCGGCCTATCCTCAAGGCAAACGACGGCAATGCCCCGAGCGGGCCATAGCCGAGGGAGCAGCGGCATGAAACTCACCGACACGCAAATCGCCGAGTTCGAGGAACAGGGCTACCTCTTCCTGCCGGATGTCTTCTCCCGGGAGGAGGCGGCGGTCCTGCGCCGGGCGGCGGACGAGGTCTATGCCCTCGAGCGCGAGGAGGTCTGGCGCGAGTCCTCGGGCGTGGCGCGCACCGCCTTTGCCGCCCATACCTACAACGAGGCCTTCGGCCGTCTGGGCCGCCATCCGCGCCTGGTCGAGCCGGTGATGCAGCTCGTGGACGGCCAAGTCTACATGCATCAGTACAAGGTCAACGCGAAGGCCGCTTTCGACGGCGAGATCTGGCAGTGGCACCAGGACTACGGCACCTGGCGGCGCGAGGACGATATGCCCGAGCCGCGCGCCATGAACATCGCTCTCTTCCTCGACGAGGTGACGGCGGTCAACGGGCCGCTGATGTTGATCCCGAAAAGCCACAAGCTCGGCGTGCTGGAGGCCGGACACGATCTCGAGACCACCAGCTATCCGCTTTGGACGCTCGACCGCGCGACCATCACGCGGCTGGCCGAAGAAGGCGGCATCGTGGCACCCACCGGCGCGCCCGGCTCGGTGCTGATGTTCCACTCCTGCCTGGTGCACGCGAGCCCGCCCAACATCAGCCCCTGGAGCCGGGTCATCGTCTACCTGAGCCTCTGCGAGGTCTCGAACCACATCCGCAAGTTCGGGCGCAAGGAATGGATCGCGCACCGCGACTTCACGCCGATCGAGCCG
>JAKSDN010000004.1 GCA_022360075.1 Kiloniellales bacterium
CCTTCGGGCCCTTGGGCGGTGAAGAACTCCTTGCCCACCTTCATGCCGCCGACCAGGCCCGACAGGCTGCGGGCCAGAGCGACGGCCCTAGTCAGGTCGTTCGTATCGAGGGCCGCGAAGACTCGAGCCTTAGGCTCGACCGTCAGCGTCGGGTCGTCGGCGGTTCGGGCTGCGGGCAGAGACATGTTCGTCCTTTCGGCTGGAGATCTGCACCATTCTACACGCGTTCGACCGTGAGCTGCGCGGCGGCGAGGTCCTCCAGGGCCGTGCCGACCGACTTGAACAGGGTGATCTGCGTATAGAAGCGGCGGCCCGCGCGCTCGCCGCGGGCGAGATCGAAGAGATCGCCGGCAATGTCGGACGCGTCGATCAGGCCGCTCTCCAGCGGCTGCACGATGTCGCCGGCCTCCTTACAGGCGCCGTCGCGCGTGTCGACGAAGATCCGCGCGCGGCCGATGGCATTGTCGTCGGTCTCGCGCATCGCCGGGGTGAAGCCGCCGACCAGGTCCAGGTGCTGGCCGGGCTGCAGCCAGGCCCCCTGAACCAGCGGGTCCGGGCTCAAGGTGGCGCAGGAGATGATGTCGGCACCCTTGACCGCGGCCTCCAGCTCCTCGGTGTGAGCCACGCGCAGGCCTTGATGCCTTAGCCGCTTGGCGAGCGCGGCTGCCCTCTCGGGATTTCGGCCCCAGATCAGCACCGTGCCGATCGGCCGCACGCTGGCGTGGGCCATGATCAGGTGGGGGGCTAGCGCTCCGGTGCCGACCATCAGCAGCCGCTCGCTGTCCGGCCGGGAGAGATAGCTGGATGCCAGCGCCGAGGCAGCGGCCGTGCGCTTCAGGGTCAGCGAGGGACCGTCGATCAGCGCTTGCGGCGCGCCGGTCTTGCCGTCGACCAGCAGGTAAACCCCCATGACCGCCGGCAGGCTGCGCTCGGCGTTGCTGGGGAAAACGGTGACCATCTTTACGCCGATGTGGCGGCCGCGCTCCCAGGCCGGCATGAGCAACAGGGTCGCATCCGCGCCTTCAGCCTGGCCCGTCGGGTTCTCGATCGTATGGTGATGGCGCACCGGCACCTCGGCGCCGCGCCGAAAGGCCTGGCGCAGCCGCTCGACCAGGGCGCTCCAATCGAGCGCGGCTTCGACCTCGGCCGCGGAGATGACGCGCATGGCCGAACGATCCGGCCTGGCTTCAGGTGCGTTGGTGGGCGACGGGCAGATTGGGCCCGGAAGGGGCGGGCGCAGCCGCGATGCTGGAGCCGCTCGCCGCGGGCGCCGCGTCGGCCTGCTTGCGCTTGAGCGAGGCCAACTCTCGCTCCAGGTGGCTGGCCTTGTAGTAGTTCTGTCGCGCCCGGTTGCGGGTCCGGCCGTCGGAGATCCACATGACGATTGCGCCGATGACGAAGCCGGCGAGCAAGGAGCCGAGGACGATCGCAAAGAGCGGCACGTCCAGCGTCAGCTCGAGGGGCCAGAGATCGATGGTCACCGCGTTCATGTTGGCGACCGAAAAGACCACGACCAGAAGCGTGACCGGAACCGTGATGATCCAGGAGAAGCGTCTCACGTTACACCCGAGGCAGAGCCGTCATGATTGCAAGGCCCGCCCATAGAAAAGCTTGCTCGGGTGGGGGTCAAGCCTCGGTGTTAAGTCGCTCGCGCAACTGCTTTCCCGTCTTGAAGAAGGGAATGAACTTCTCCGAGACCTCGACCGACTCGCCGGTGCGGGGGTTGCGCCCGATGCGCGCTTCCCGGCGTTTCACGGAGAACGCCCCGAAGCCCCTCAGCTCGACCCGGTCGCCGCGCGACAGGGCCTCGGTGATCTCGTCGAATATCGTGCTGACGATACGCTCTACATCCCGGTGGTAGAGGTGCGGGTTCTGTTCCGCAATCTTTTGGATTAGCTCGGATTTGGTCATAGCGCCTGAATCCCCCTTAAGCCTCCTGATGCCCTCGCCCCGACGATGGCACCGCGCGACCGGACGCCGATTTTGCTTGGCCAGTGACGGCTTTGCCTCCCAGTCCGGCACGAGGGTGCCAGAGGCTTGCAAGGCCGTCAAGGATAAGCCTTTCAGATCAAACACTTTCGAGTTTCTAGACGAGGCCGCCTTGGGGCCGCCTGAAACGGAAACGGCCCGGCGCGCGGGCACCGGGCCGTTTCGAGGTCGTCAAGCGGTCCGCATTGCCGCAGGGGCAGACGCGGACCGCGCTGTCGCTTAGGCTTCTTTCTTCTCGTCGGCCGCCGCGTCGTCGGCCGCGGCCTCGCCAGCGGCGTCGTCCTGGGAGGCCTCGGCTGCCGCCTTCTGCTCTGCGGCCTCCTTCTCCTGCGCTGCCTTGGAGATGGCGGCCCCGAGGATCTCGCCGAGGCTGGCGCCGGAATCCGCCGAGCCGTACTCGGCCATGGCCTCCTTCTCCTCGGTGATCTCGCGCTGCTTGATCGAGAGCGTCACGCGCCGCGACTTGCGGTCGATCGAGGTCACCTTGGCATCGACCTTCTCGCCCACGGCAAAGCGGTCGACGCGCTGCTCCGAGCGATCGCGGCCGAGCTCGCCCTTGCGGATGAAGCCGACCATGCCCTGCTCGCCGATCTTGACCTCGATACCGTTGTCCTGCAGGGCTTCCACCGTGCAGGTGACGATGTTGCCCTTCTTGAGCGTCTCGACGGCGCCGGCGAAGGGATCGTCGGTGAGCTGCTTGATGCCGAGGCTGATGCGCTCCTTGTCGACGTCGACGTCGAGCACCTTCACCTTGACGTGATCGCCCTTCTTGTAGTCGCGCACGGCCTCTTCGCCGCTGCGGTCCCAATCCAGGTCGGAGAGGTGGACCATGCCGTCGATGTCGCCGGGCAGGCCGACGAACAGGCCGAACTCGGTGATGTTCTTGATCTCGCCTTCCAGCTCCGTGCCGGAAGGATGGTTCTCGACGAAATCGTCCCAGGGGTTCGAAAGGCACTGCTTGAGGCCGAGCGAGATGCGGCGCTTCTGCTCGTCCACGTCGAGCACCATGACCTCGACCTCTTGGCTGGTCGAGACGATCTTGCCCGGATGGACGTTCTTCTTGGTCCAGCTCATCTCCGAGACGTGGACCAGGCCCTCGATGCCGGCCTCCAGCTCCACGAAGGCGCCGTAGTCGGTGATGTTGGTGACCCGGCCGGTAAACTTGGTGCCGATCGGGTACTTGGCGCCGACGCCTTCCCAGGGATCCGCCTCCAGCTGCTTCATGCCCAGGCAGATGCGCTGGGTCTCGGGGTTGAAGCGGATAACCTGGACGTCGACGTTCTGGCCGATGGACAGCGCTTCGGTCGGATGGTTGATGCGCTTCCAGGAGATGTCGGTGACGTGGAGCAGCCCGTCGATGCCGCCCAGATCGACGAACGCGCCGTAGTCGGTGATGTTCTTGACCACGCCTTCGACCACCTGGCCTTCCTCCAGATTCTGGACGATCTCGGAACGCTGTTCGGCGCGGCTTTCCTCCAGCACCGAGCGGCGCGAGACGACGATATTGCCGCGGCGCTTGTCCATCTTGAGAATCTGGAACGGTTGCGGCGAGCCCATGAGCGGGCCCACGTCGCGCACCGGCCGTATGTCGACCTGGCTGCCGGGCAGGAAGGCCACGGCGCCGGACAGGTCGACGGTGAAACCGCCCTTCACGCGGCCGAAGATCACGC
>JAKSDN010001375.1 GCA_022360075.1 Kiloniellales bacterium
GCGGAAGCCGTTCATCACCGCCATGACGATGATCAGGGTGGCAACCCCGAGCGCGATGCCGAGCAGCGAGAACCCGGCGATCACCGAGATGAAGCCTTCCTGGCGGCGCGCGCGCAGATAACGCAGCGCGACCATCCGTTCGAAGGGGCTCAGGATCATCCGCGGGACGGAGCGCCGTACACCCGGCTCATCCGGTCAGCCGGGATAGCGCAGAGTCGAGCGACAGCTCGTGGCGCTCGCCGTCGGCGCGGCGCTTCAGCTCGACCACGCCCTTGTCCAGACCGCGCGGACCGACCGTGATCCGCCAGGGCAGCCCCACCAGGTCCATCGTGGCGAATTTGGCGCCCGCCCGCTCGTCGCGGTCGTCGTAGAGCACCTCGACCCCGGCCGCGCGCAGCTTGCCGTAGGTGTCGTCGCACGCCTTGGTGCACGCGCCGTCGTCGACCTTGAGGTTGACCAGACCGACCTTGAACGGCGCGACCGGCTCCGGCCACACGATGCCGTTGTCGTCATGGCTGGCCTCGATGATTCCGCCGACCAGGCGCGACACGCCGATTCCGTAGGAGCCCATGTGCACCGGCACCTGCGCGCCGTCGTGGGTCGCGACCATGGCCTGCAGCGGCTCAGAATACTTGGTCCCGAAATAGAAGATGTGGCCGACCTCGATGCCGCGCCTAACAACCAACTCGTCACCGATTGTGGCTTCTGTCTCCAGATCCCGCTTCTCATCCGCTGCGGCATAGAATTCCGTGAGACCGTTCACAACGGGGCTCAGGTCCTCGTCCATGTCGAGAGACCATTTGTCCACGTCCACATCAAGCAGATCACGATGACAGGCGATCTCACTTTCGCCCGTGTCCGCCATGATAATGAACTCGTGGCTCAGGTCCCCGCCGATCGGACCGGTGTCGGCCGTGACCGGAACAGGTGTCAGGCCCATTCTCCTGAAGGTCCTGAGATACGCCACGAACATCTTATTGTAAGCCTTTTTGGCGCCTTCATAATCCAGGTCGAAGGAGTAGTTGTCCTTCATCAGGAACTCGCGCCCGCGCATGACCCCGAAGCGCGGCCGCACCTCGTCGCGGAACTTCCACTGGATGTGGTAGAGCATGCGCGGCAGCTCGCGGTAGCTCTTCACGGCGTGGCGGAAGATATCGGTGATCAGCTCCTCGTTGGTCGGGCCGTAGAGCATCTCGCGGCCATGGCGGTCCTCGATGCGCAGCATCTCCTTGCCGTAGTCGTCGTAGCGCCCGGACTGCCGCCAGAGTTCCGCCGACTGGATGGTCGGCATCAGCACTTCCTGGCAGCCGGCCCGGTCCTGCTCCTCGCGCACGATCTGCTCGATCTTCTTCAGGACCCTGAAGCCCAGGGGCAGCCAGGTGTAGATGCCCGCGCTCGCCTGTCGCACCATGCCGGCGCGCAGCATGAGCCGGTGCGAGACGATCTCCGCCTCCTTCGGCGTCTCCTTCAAAGTGGGCATGAAATAGGCGGACAGACGCATCAAGGTTCCTCACAGCTCGCCCTTCGGGAACGGCTCAGGCCGGTCCGGGCCGTGAGCGCGGCAGAGAGTAGGGCCTGGTCCGGGCCCTGTCCATGCCGGGGCCTTGGTTCAACCCGATGTTCGCAGCAAGCTCGGGGCTTGGGTGTCGGCGGCCTTCCCTGGCCTGACTCCGATCAGGGGGCGGCTGATAGTCTCCGTTGGCAGAGCGCCGCGAGCGCGGCCGCCTCTTCGCTGAGCAGCGGCGCGCCATTGAAGGTGACCCGGCCATCGAGATCGACCGTCACCGTGCCGACCATCATGGTCGTCTCGTTGAATCCGCGCCGATCGATCAGCGCCTCGTCGCGGTCGAGCAGGGCCGAGCGACGCGCGATCTCCTCGGGCGGCAGAGCACCAGTCGCCTCCGCCTCGGCCAACGTCGCGCGCGCATTGGCGATCCGCCGCCGCTCGGCGAAGCCGACGGGCTGGATCTCGAGCTCGAAGCTGTAGGTCTCCGGCAGATCAATGCGTACGCCGCCGCCGAGATCGGAGGGGGCGACGGCACGACCGAAGACGTCGCGGCCGGCCTGGTAGGCAACGCCCGGGTCCGGCCGATGCTCGACCAGGCGGCTGCAGTCGGCCTCTGTGATCGTCACGGTTCGGGTCTGTGCCCAAGCGGGCTCGGCCGCCGCGGCGGCGAGGAGGGCGGAGGCAACGATCCAGGGACGCGATGACATGGCGGCTCGACGCTAGGGAGGGCCTGTTAAGGAAGCAATAAGGCCGCCCTGAGCCGTGGTCGCGCGGAACCTTGGGTACCTGGATTTCTGGGGGTGCCTGGATTTCTGGTCGAAGCCACGACGATCGCCTACTATAGGGTCAGAAAGCCGTCGGTTGCACCCGCTTGAGGGGAAACCTTGGTGTGGCCAGGCGAGGATCGATCCTCCGCCTGCGACAGGAGCGCCGTCCCGCCAAAAAAGCAGTGACTTGCCTTGTTCTTTTGGGTACAAACATTTGGCGTAATAACGATAAGGAAATGCGCCAATGGTGCCAGAAAATGGCACGGCCCAAGTTTGGGGAGGAAGGCTGACAGACGTCTGGGAAAACGTCTGAAGGCCCGTAAGCAGTAAAAAATAGAGAATACGCGGCCATTGCTTCGGCAAGCCCAGCGGGCTTGCCTTCTTTTTGCGCTGAACGGACCTACGACACCCGGAACGTCACGAGATCACTCTCGATGACGAAGTAGGCGATGACCCACAGCACGCAGGCGATGGCGGTGGTGATCAGGGCCTTGCGCCACAGCATGGGGCGCTCGGGCGCCGAGGTCGCGTGGCCCGGCTCGGGCTTGTCCGGCACCCTGATGCCCCAGGGCAGGACCATGAACAAAACGAGCCACCAGATGATCACGAAGACCATGAGGCCGGTGAACCAGTTCATCGCTTGTCGCTCTCCGGCCCGGTCGGGGTATCCGCCTCAGGCCTGCTCCAGCTCGATCAGCGTGCCGCAGAAGTCCTTCGGATGGAGGAACAGCACCGGCTTGTCGTGGGCGCCGATCTTCGGCTCGCCGTCGCCGAGCACCCTCGCCCCTTCGGCGACCAGACGGTCCCGGGCGGCGAGGATGTCGTCGACCTCGTAGCAGACGTGGTGGACCCCGCCGCCGGCATTGCGGTCGAGGAAGTTGCCGATCGGCGAGTTCTCGCCTAGCGGATGCAGCAGCTCGATCTTGGTGTTCGGCAGCTCGACGAAAACCACCGTCACGCCGTGCGCCGGCTGGTCGAGCGGCTCAGACACCCGGGCGCCCAGGACATCGCGGTACTGCGCCGTCGCCGCGGCCAGGTCCGGCACGGCGATGGCGACGTGGTTCAATCGACCGATCATGCGGTTTCCTCACCTCACCTCGTGTTAAGCAGATAGGCTAGACATACGGCCGCTTCTAGGCCAGGCGCAGAATCTGCACCTCGGTGACCGGCTTCTTGCCGACCGCCTTGTTGAAGCTGCGCCGAATGGCCGCGGCCGCGTTCTCGCGCACGCGATCGTCGTCCCGGCGCGCAGATTCCGAGAGCGTGCCCAAGGCCGTGCGCACGGCCTCGACCGCCTGGCCGAGGATTGCGCTTTCGGCCTCCAGATCGACCACGCCTTGCACCGAGATCCTGGGCGCGTCGACAAGACGCCCCGCGCCGTCGAGCAGGAGGAAGGCGACGGCCGCGCCGTTGAAGCTGATCCGCCGGCGCGCGCGAATCACCGGGCTGTCGACCGCGACGAGGCGGTTGCCATCGAGAGCCAAGCGGCCCGACGGCACATGGTCGATGACCTCCGCGCCCTCGGCGGAGAGATGCACAAGGCTGCCGTTGGCGGCCACGACGCTCTCCGGCACCTGGCAGGCCTCGGCGAGGCGGGCATGCTCGACCAGGTGGCGTGGCTCGCCGTGCACCGGCACCGCGATGCGCGGGCGAACCCACTGATACATGCGGGTCAGCTCGTCGCGCGCCGGGTGGCCCGA
>JAKSDN010000341.1 GCA_022360075.1 Kiloniellales bacterium
CACGCTGTTAGTCGGCCCGGCCGCGGCCTTGCACTTGAGCGCCTCGAGCGCTTCGGCGGCCCCGGTCATCTCGATGGACATGGACCCCGGCACGCCAGGCATTCAGAGCGCGCTGACGGTCGCGCCGCAGACGACCTTCAATGTCGACGTGGTGATCTCGGATGATGGAAATCCAAATTCGCCTTTCCTGTTCCAGGAGATCGTGGTCGAAGTCTTGTTCAACAACGCCGGTCCGCTCCTGACCTTGGGGCCAACGGGGCCCCTGGCCGGCGCCTTGGCTGCTACCGTTGGCACTTTGGACGCCGGTTCGGGGTTCGTCCCGACAGCGCCCGGCGCGGCGTTGGGTGCCGATCCATCGATTGCTCCGACCGCGGGCTTCGCGGACGGTACCGGAGGCTTGGGGCTGGCCAACGGGACACCGCCTACATTCTTCACGGTCGGGCCAGGCCCCGCGATCAGTGTCTTCAGCCTCCAATTCACTGCCGGCATGCTCACGGGCACGAGCACGCTTCTGCCTTCCGGCAACGGCGGCCTCCCGCTGATCTTCTTCGAAAGTCTGCCAGTCGCCTCAACTCCGGTTGCCGGACAGGTCACAGTCATTCCGGAACCCGGAACGCTCGCGCTCTTCGCGGTCGGGCTCGGGATGATCGGTGTGGCGGCCTCGCGAAGGCAGCGTAGACGCGCAAACGCCTAGCGGCCCGTGTCCCAGCGATCTCGTCCGGTTAACGGACGAGATCGACGGCGTTCGGCTTCATGCCCTTTCAGCACGGGGCGTCGGCCCTGCGTCGATCCGCGGCAAGGCCAAGAGGACCAGCAGCAGCGGAGGCAAGATCGCCGCCGCGAGCCCCCAGCGGAATCGGTTGCGCCCCTTGCGCCCGGCCAGCGCGCGCCCGAGCAGCACGAACAGGAGCGTGAGCGCAACGGCGATCAGCAACCAGACAAACATCTTTCTCAAACCCTTCAGTTACCGGCATGGTCCAATAACTTGGCCCGGCCACTTAATGCCGAATCATAGCACGCCGATAGGGTCAGGGCAGCGCAAAGCGAGATTATGGTGCTCGCGAACAGATCTCCAGCCTACACCACCGAATAAGGCTCGATCTTCGTCCCATCGCTGAAGCGGGAGAGGCGGAAATCGCGCAGGTCGAGCCGCGCCTTGCCGTTCAGGACCAAGTCCGACATGAGCAGACCGGCCGCCGGGCCCATGCCGAAACCATGGCCCGAGAACCCCGTGGCGATGAAGAAGCCCGCCGGCTTCTCGGCGGCATCCAGCACCGGGATCGCGTCCGGGGTGGTCTCGATCATGCCGGCCCAGGTCTCCGCCACCTCGAGGTCCTTGAACTGCGGAAACTGGCTTCGAGCCAGATCCAGCACCCGGCGCAGCGGCTTCTGCTCCGGCTCGGGGTCGAGCACGCGGTTACGCTCGAAGGGCGTGACGCTGTCAGCCGACCAATGACTCGGCCTCGTCCATTCGCGCAGGAATGCGGGCGACAGGCGCAGGCTCATTTCTTTGCGCTTTAGACGCCAGGCCGGCAGGAATTGGCGGAAGTACCTCAAGGCATCGGGGACCAGTTCGAACACGATGCCGCCCTCGGGCGCGAGGGTGTAGCCGTCGTCCTGCCGGCGTCGGAAGGCGTACTCGCTGCCGGCCACGGCCGACTGGGTCACCAGAGGCGCCGGCTTGGTGCGCAAGACCGAGGCCTTGACGCTAAGCTGCGGCAGCGCGATGCCGAGGTTGCGGCAGAAGAGCGCCGTCCAGGCGCCCGCCGCGCAGACCACGGCGCGGCAGGTGACGGCCCCGCGCTCGGTCACCACGCCCGAGACCCGGCCCGCCGCCGTCTCGACGGTCCGCACGGCGCAGTTCGTATGGATCGAGGCCCCGAGCGCTTCCGCGGCGCGGGCCATCGCGGGCACGGCCTTGGCCGGCTCCGCGCGGCCGTCGCTGGCGGTGAGGAGCGCGCCCTTCCAGCGCTTGTCGGGCGCGCCGAGATGGGCGTGGGTCTCGTCCGCCGACAAGAGGCGCGAGTCGAGCTGATAGGGCGTGGCGGCCTCGAGCCAGCGCTCGAAGCCGGCCATGTCGGCATCGCTCTCGGCCAGGTAGGTGACGCCGCCCCTGTGCCAGCCGAGGTCGGCCTGAATTTCCCGCTCGAGCCCCTCCCAGATCCGCAGGCTTTCGATGATCGCGGGCAGCTCGCGCGGATCGCGGCCTTGCTTGCGCACCCAACCCCAGTTGCGCGAGGACTGCTCGCCGGCGATCCGCCCCTTCTCGAACAGCGCTACCGGCGCGCCCGCCTTGGCGAGGAAATAGGCCGTCGCGCAGCCCGCGATGCCGCCGCCGATGACGACGACTTCGACTTCCTTCGGGAATTCGCCGTTATACGAGGATGTCGTCATGGCCTCACCCACGCTCGAGCAACAGGATTTCGCCGCGGTTCATCTCGACGGAATCGCCGCTCCAGCGCCGGAAGCGGCCGGTGATCTGCGCTTCTTCGATCGGCAGGCCGAGCCCGCGCAGGTGTTGGAGATAGAGCCGCAGGAACATCGGCTGATAGACGCAAGCATAGCTGAAGGTCGGCAGGATCTCCGCCGCCCGCATGGAAGCGATCGTGCCGCGCTTCATGCCGGCGCCGCTGCGCAAGCCGAGCTCGCCGAGCACGACGATGGTCCCGGAGATCATGTTGACGCCGGTGAAATCGCCCGCCCGGCCGCCGATTGCGATCAGCCCGCCGCGCAGGGCGTTGCCGGTCTCGTTGCCGGCCTTGCCGTGGACCAGGA
>JAKSDN010001408.1 GCA_022360075.1 Kiloniellales bacterium
CCGTCCGGCGGGTCCGTCTCGCCGCGGCCGACGCCGAGCGCGGCCAGCACCGCCGGTCCCCAGCGCCAGCCGGCACGCGCCAGGGTCCAGGCGATCGGCTGGGCATCCGGATCGCGCCGGCCGCCGCGCGCACTGAGCTCGCGCAGCAGCAGGATCATGGCCTCGCGCAGCACCAGGGCCTCGTGCTCCAGGTCCCCGGGCGCCGGCAGGCCGAGCAGGGCGGCGAGGCCGCGCGGGGTCGGCGTCAGGGCCGCCGCCGGTCGCACGAAGGCGAAGAGCTCCAGCAGGTCGAGCGCAGGAAAAAGGTCGAGGCCGAGCCGCCGCGCGGTGGCCGGGGCGTGGCAGAGTACCGGTGCGGTCTCGCGGGCCCGCAACGCTGCCTGGTCGCGGGGCAGCAGCGCGATCTCGCCGTGCAGGTCGAGCCAAGCGGCCTGGCGCACGCCGGCCACGACGAGCGGCGACTCGGGCAGCACCAGCGACGGCGCGTTGGCCGCCGGGGCTCGGACGTTGGCATTGGCGGGGGTCGGGGCGGACATTGCTCGTCACTATATCGGCCGCGTTCTGCGCCGACCATTGCCGGCTCTGCACCCTGGCGCGGCCTCGCGGCGCGGTGTAGGACAGGTTTCATGTGTCGGAGCGGTCGAGTCAGTGGATTTGGGGCGGGTCGTAGCCGGGCCGATGGGCCCCCCCACCCTAACCCTCCCCCACGAGGGGGGAGGGAAAAGGGAGCACTGTGCCACCGCGTAGCTCCCTCCCCCTTGATGGGGGAGGGTTGGGGAGGGGGTGGCAGCCGGCCGGTGCCCTTGAGGCGTAGTGGCTGACGATTTCTCCGCCGACGACCTTGAGCGGCTGGTCTCGGGCGATAAGCGTCTGTGGGACCGCTTCGTCGCCCGCTACGCCGCGGTGATCTACGCGGCGGTGCGGCGCAAGCTGGTCTCGGCCGGCGCGGTCGACGACACCGACGACGTGGTGCAGGACGTCTTCGTCCGGCTCTGCGGGCGCGATTTCCACCTGCTGCGCAACTACGACCCGGGCCGCGCGCGTCTGACCACCTGGCTCACCGTCGTCTCCACCTCCGTGTCGATCGACCATCTGCGCCGGCGCAAGGCGCCTTCCTCCGGCCTCGACGAGGTGCCGGAGGCCGTGCTCGCCGTCGAGGACAAGCGGGTGGAGAAGATCAAGATCCCGCCGGATCTGCTCTCCGGGCGGCAGGCCCTGGTGATGGAGATGCTCTACCAGCGCGAGATGGACGTGCGCGAGGCGGCGAGCGCGCTCGGCATCGATCCGCAGACCGTGCGCAGCACCCACCACAAGGCGCTGACCAAGCTGCGCGCCCACTTCCGCGGCCGCGAAGAG
Source organism: Kiloniellales bacterium (assembly GCA_022360075.1). The sequence continues at coordinate 1,357 of JAKSDN010001408.1, forward strand.
GATTTTTAGGGGATGTTTGCGCAAAGGCCTGCGTACAATCGAAAGCGTGGTCGGAGCTGGAAACGATGACCGAGAAAAAGCCCGTTGCCCTGAGCGACGAGCAGATGTGGCGCTTTGCGCGGGAATCCCAAGCCCGTAATGCGCCGCCGGACGAGGCCGAAGAGGCCGCGTTGCTCGCCGCCTACATCGAAGGAACCCTAGATCTCCAGACCGAAGATGCGGTCGAGCGCTGGCTTGCCGGCGATGCCGCGGCCGGTGAGACCGTCGTCGCGGCGCGGCAGGTTTCGGCCGAGCCGGCGGGACCCGTCCCCGATACCGTCGTGGCGCGGGCCCAGGGCTTGGTTCGTGCCGGTCGACCGGCAGCCGAAGCCGACAAAGGCCCGGGTTGGCTGGCCCAGATCTTCGGCGCGCTGCCGTCGCTCTGGCAGCCGGCCGGGCTGGTCACGGCGACGGCGCTGGTCGTCGCCTGTTTGGCCGGCTTTCAGCTCGGCCAGAGCGGCTATCACGGTCTGGTGGCGTTCGAGCGGGTGCTCGCTCAGGAGGCTGGCGTGGGCTTCGAGAGCGATGACTTGCTTTAGGGGCGGGCCATCATGAAGGCGCGCCTGCCCTGGCTGCTCCTTGCGGTCTCGGTCGCGCTCAACGTTTTCTTCGTCGGCGGGGCGCTCTACTCGATGGCGGCCAGCGAGCGGCTGAGCGACGACCCCAAGGCGCGCGTCGCCTTCGTCGCCGAGCAGCTTGCGCTGAGCGAGGCCGAGGTCGAGCAGTTGGCGGCCCTGCGCCAGCGCATTCGCGAGCGCTGGGGCGAGACCCGCGCGCAGAGCCAAGCGATCCGTGGCCGCATCATGATGGAAGTGGCCAAGCCGGAGCTCGATCTCGAGCAGGTCAACCTGCTGGTCGAGGAGCGCGCGGCTTTGCGCGCACCAGCCATGCGCGAGACGGTGAGCGACATCCATGGCTTTCTCGCCACGCTCTCGCCCGAGCAGAAGGCCGAGTTCGTCGCCCTGGCGAGCGAGCGCGGCTTCTTCCGCCGCCTGTTCGGCCGCGCGCGCAGCGCCGAGCAGCGTTGACCTGACAGCAGCGCCCGCCTAGGGTCGCGCCGTTTTCGGGTCCGGGTCTTCGGGGCTTGGACCGGCGAGAGAGCGACCACGACATGGCAAGCGAACGCGAGCTGGCCCTCACGGCCCGGGCCTGGCCCTTCGAGGAGGCCCGCAAGATCCTCAAGCGCCTCGACGGCAAG
>JAKSDN010000233.1 GCA_022360075.1 Kiloniellales bacterium
CACAGCCCGAGCGTCATCGTCCGGCTGCGCGAGGCCTTTCCCGACCTGCCCGACGAGCCGGACGCGAAGACCGTGTTCCTGAAGCTGCGCGAGCTGCGCAATAGCTGGTGATGGCGGTCAGGCTTTCCGGAGCTCCGGGAAGCCCTGGTACCAGGCGCTGTGGTCGCCGTCGAAGTTGGCCATGCCGTTGCGGGTGAGACAGCCCCTGGGCGCGATGAAGCTCTCGATGCCGCGCTCCGGGCCTTCGCGCCAGAGGATGTTGAAGGCGCAGAGCTTGGGATAGAACTGCAGGTGCGCGTAGGGCAGGTGGTCGTGGATCCACCAGGCAAGCGCGCGCCAGTCCGCGCCCGCGGCGTAGCGGTCGGCGAACCAGGGGATGACGATGCAGGCCGCGGCGCCGGGCCGGCCCTTGCGGTCGGGCAGGTCCCAGATGTGGTAGCCCGCATTCATCTTGACCCCGGCGCCGTGGCCGCGCGCGTTGCCGAAGGCGCAGACCTCGGCCGAGCGGTAGCCCGAGCGTACGGCGAGGCGGCCGAAGGTGGCCTGCAGCGGCTCCAACAGGGTCTGGCAGAGCGCGCGTCCGGTAGCGATTGCGCGCTCGGGATCGGCGGGAACGTTGGGGCGGCCGTAGAAGTTGGCGATCTCCGACATGAGGAAATCGCGGAAGAAGAAATTGGCGCTCAGCCTGACCCGGCCGAGCTCTTCGAGGGCCTTCATGGAGCCGGGCTTGCGGATGCGCGGTTTGGCTTTCGTGGGCGTTGTCATGTCGGGGATCGAGGCCATTGCCGAGGGGTACGGATCTTGGCGCGTTGGGTCACGTGCAAGCGCTTTTCGTTGCTTTCCATATCGGCCGCACCCGTCATCTGAGCTTGTCGTTCTATTGGCACGGACTTACTGATGGCGCTGCATGACCTTTGTGCGTCCTTCGAGACGCCGCCTTCGGCGGCTCAGGATGAGACAGGTCTTTGGTGGCATTAAGAAATGTCCTCATCCTGAGGAGCCCGCGTGAGCGGGCGTCTCGAAGGACGCACCATGTCATTCCAGGCCGCCATCAACAGCATCACAAGCTCAGCATGAGGAGGATGGGATTGGCAGTCCAAGTCGCCCCGGACGTCAACATCGACGATTGATTGTACCTCACGCGCACTCCAAGCTCAGCGAGTTACAGACACATTTCGATCAATCTCGTAGTAAGAACGTTGGATTGCGCTTCGCTTCGGGCCGAGCCGATGCGATAGTGAGGCATGACCAATCTGGAACCGAGAATCGAGGTGGTCGGCACGGCCGTTGCGGATCGCTCCCGCGCCCTGATCGTCACGGCCCTGATGGACGGGCGGGCCCACACCGCCAAGGAGCTGGCTTATCGGGCCAGGGTGTCGGCGCAGACGGCGAGCTTTCACCTCCAGCACCTCGTCGATTGGGGCCTCCTGGCGCGTCATAGCCGGGGCCGGCATCGCTACTACTTCCTTTCCGGGCCCGAGGTCGCCGACAGCATCGAGGCCATGATGCTGGCCGCGCCGGCCGAGCATCTGCGGCGCTTACCGAACCGGGCGTCGGAGCCGCTGAAGCTGGCGCGCTGCTGCTACGACCATCTGGCCGGACGCCTGGGCGTGGCCGTCGCCGAGCGACTTGCCGATCGCGGAGCCCTCCTGTCGCGCGGCGGCGATTTCAGCCTCACCCCTGCCGGGCTCGCGTTGCTGGGGGAGTTGGGTCTCGATGCGCAGAGCCTCGACGGCAAGGACCGGCCACTGGCGCGGCACTGCTTGGATTGGACCGAGCGGCGTTTCCATCTGGCCGGCCGACTCGCCTCTGTGCTGTTACGGCACTTCCTCGCCGAGGCTTGGCTGGCGCGCACCGAGGTTAGCCGGGCCCTCAGGGTGACGGCCAAAGGAGAGGCTCTGTTCTCCAGCAAGCTCGGCCTGGCCGTGGCCGATTTGGTCCGGGAGGCCGAGGACGAGGCCCAGCCGCGGCGAACGAACCGCGCTTAGCGGCTCCACTCCGGGATGCGGCGGCCGAGCAGTGCGAAGAGGCGCTCGTTCTCCTCGGCGAACAACGCGAGGAGGCGCGCGCGGGTCTCTGCCGAGAGCTTCGGATAGCCCGTGCTGGCGGCGCCCTTGGCCTGGCCGGCTCGGATCAGGACCTCTTGAACGCGCGTATGCCGCCGCAGGAAGCGCCAGACCGGCAGGACGACCGGCAAGTTGATGATCGGCGACAGCACACGATAGATCAGGAAGGCGGCCCAGGGCTTGAGAGGGCGTGAGGCGCCGATCCGCTTGCCCATGCTGCGCGGCCGAAAGGCCGGATCGGCGCCGAGGAAGGCGTAGAGGTCGCCGATCAGGGCGTCCGGATCGCGCTTCATGTCCTCGTAGAGATAGATCCGGATCTGCTCGCGCGGGAAATGGCGGAGAAAGCGGTCGATCTGCTCGTGATAGAGGCCGCGGGTGATGAAGTCCGGCCGCTGCTCGAGCACGGTCTCGAAGGGCGGCAAGTTCGTCCGCTTGCGGCGCTGCATCCAATAGGCCGAGTAGGCCCGGTCGACCGGATGGCGCAGCATGAAGATGACCTTCATGTCCGGATTGAGCCGATGCAGGGCCTCGGCGGCCTCGGGGAAGAACATGTAGTCCGTGCTGAGCTCGCCGCGGACGCGGTAGCGCGACTCCTCCGGGAAGAGGCTCAGGTACCAATCGAGACCGCGCGCCTCGGTACTGACGCGGCAATTGCCGGCGGGGCAGAAGAAGTGCACTTCCTTGCAGGGCGGGACGAATATCTCGGGGTGCTCGTCGAGACACTCGGACAGCCAAGTCGTCGCGGCCTTTTGGGCGCCTACGACCATAAATGTAGGGAGAGCCATCGACTGCCCGCTCCCGCCAGCACGATGAGGAAAGCGCCCAATGACCTCGAAAGGCAGACGAAGGAAGGAGGCGAGGCGAATCCTACGAGACTAGCTGCTAGAGCTAACGCCGGGCGCAAGCGGCGTCTTGTGCGATCCTGTGATAGTCCTGTTAAAACTTTGTTTTATGTCGAATTTCGGGTGCCCGTATCGACATGAGGGCGCGTTGGGCGGTGATCGGTCGGCCCAGGCCGGTCTCGATTCGCCCGGGCCACTACGAACGTGAGGAAGTTCGCGATCAGCCGCCCGGCGTCCAGGTTGTCGTCCGCTCGATCGGTCAGATCTTGAAGGGTGAGACCCGCGGTTTCGAACAGCTCCCGGTTGTGCGTGAACCAGGCGATGAGCTGCTTGTGATCGAACTCCGGGTGCGGCTGTACGCCCCAAGCCGGTCCGTGCCGCCAACGCCAGATCTGATTGGCGCAGTCCGGGCTCTCGGCAAGCACGATGATGTCCGGATCATCCGGGCGCACCTCGTCCTGATGCCAATGAAACACCGAGAACGCGTCGGGCAGGCCGCCGACGAGAGGATCGCCCGCCCGCGCCGCGTCGGTCAGGCGAATGCCGCCATAGCCCATTTCGCGCTCCGCGCGGATCTCGACCTGATCGCGGCCGCACAAGGCCGAGGCCATGATCTGGCTGCCGAAGCAGAGACCCATCATCGGGACCCGATCCTGCGCCAGGGCCGATAGAACCTCGTGCTCCCGATGGATCCAGGCTTTGTCGTCGTAGGCGCCGTCGAAGCTCGGGCTCACGTAGACGCCGCAGTAATCCGTGCCCGCCGGGAACTCGCCGTCGTTGGTTCGAAGCCGTTCTACATCCAGCCCCGTTTCCGACAGCAGGCGGTCGAAGCGGGTCTCCGGCTGCGGACGGCGCCAGTTGTCCAGATAGAGGAAGGGCTTCATGCCGCCGCGTCGCTCGAGACTCCGCTGCGGCGCTGCCTGAGGGCTTGCGTGGCCTCGGGATCGGGCGTGCCGTCATCGCGCAAGACCACGCCGTAGTCTCGCTCGGCGTCTTCCGGCGTGATCAGGCCGTCGAGGACGTCTTCCGCCACCGCCTCCATGCTGCGCTCCAGCGGATCGCCGTAGCCGCCGCCGCCGGGCAGCTCCAGGACCAGGCGCTGGCCATGGGGAATGGACTGCCGGCCCTTGCTCTTCATCTTCCGACCCGACGACAGCGTCACCGCGCCTGCCTGGCCGTCATTGCCCCCGAAGCGGCCTTCGGGTGCACGCCAGGTGCGGTCGAACATGGCGGCGACGCTGAAGGGCGTGCCGTCCTCGCCGGCGATCTCGATACGCTGACCGTAGCCGCCGCGCCACCGCCCCGCGCCGGCGGAGCGTTCGCGGAACTCCTTGCGCCAGACGATCAGGGGAAAGCTGGTTTCGACGGCCTCGATCGGCGGTGTACGCACGCCGCTTGGAAACGCGGTCGTGGAGAGGCCGTCCAAGCCCGGCCGCCCTCCCGTGCCGCCGGTGTTGAACATGATGACGTCGTAGTCGCGCGACAGCTTGGGCGCCTTCGCCGCGATTGCAGGTTCGACGGCCGTTCGACCGCCGCGAATCATGGGGTTCCACATTGCGCCTGCGCCTTCCGCCGGGACGCGTTCGGGCAGGATCTGCGCCAGGCAGCCAAAGACGATGTCCGGCAGCATCTGGCCGATGACGTGGCGCGCGGAAACCGGCATCGGCCGCACCGCGTTGAGAATCGAGCCCTCGGGCGCCGATACGCTGACCGGCTCCAGCGAGCCGGCGTTGCAGGGCACGTTCGGGCCGATGATGCAGTTCACGCCGAAGGTCGTATAGGCGAGCGTGAAGTTGTGGACGACGTTGATGCCGTAGGCGCTCGCCGGAGAGGAACCGGTATAGTCGACGTGGATGCGCCCGTCCTTGACACTCAGCTCGGCGCAGATCCTGATCGGCTCGTCGAAGCCGTCAAGCTCGGTCTCGTGGCGATAGCGGCCCTCGGGCAATGCCCGGATCGCCTTGGTGATGCTCTGCCTCGACTGGCCTGTGATGTAGTCGCCGACGTCCTCGATGTCGTCCAGGCCGAACTCCTCGAGCATCGCGACAGTGCGCCGGGCGCCGTCGTCGTTGCAGGTCATCATGGCGTGGAAGTCGCCTTCCATGTCGCCGGCGTTGCGGACGTTGGTCCGCAGGATCTCCATCAGGTCCTCGTTGATCACGCCCTCGCGCGCGAGATGCATGATCGGGATGTTGACGCCCTCCTCGTAGCACTGGCGGGCATCCGGCCCGAAGCCGCGACCGCCCATGTCCACGATGTGGCAGGTGTTGGCGAGCAACGCGACGACGCGGCCTCTGTGAAACGCGGGCGTCACGACGGTCACGTCGTGGTAGTGGCCGACCGAGAGCCAAGGATCGTTGGTCACGAAGACATCGCCCGGCTTCATGCTGTCGACGGGGAACTTCTTCAGGAAATGGGTGACGCAGATCGCCATGGAGTTGACGTGGCCGGGCGTGCCCGTGATGGCCTGGGCGATCATCTGGCCGCGGCGGTTGAAGACCCCCGCCGAAAGGTCCCCGCACTCGCGCACGGACTGGCTGAAGGCCGTGCGGATCACGGTCTGCGCCTGCTCCTCGATCGCCGAGATCAGGCGGCTCCAGATGAGCTGCTTGCGGATCTCTTCCATGGTCTCCTGACCTCCTTCGTCCGCTATGTCGTTGACCGTCGCGTCAACTCGATCTCGCCGCCGGCGAGAATCGCCGCGTCGAACTGCGATGCCACGACGGTGGTCGTCGCCTCCTCGGCGATGATGGCGGGGCCGGCGACCCTGCTGCCCGGCTCCAGCGCGGCGCGGCGGTGGACGCGAAAGGTCAGCGCGGACTGCGCCGTCGGATCGAAGACCAGCCGCGTCTCGGGCCGATCCTCGGCGTCGCTGACGCCGTTCCGGCGCTCCAAAGGCAGGTCTGGATGAGGCTCGGCCTGAACGGTGACGGTCCAGGCGACCGCTTCCGCATCGGCGATCGCCCCGATGTCGCGACCGAAAACCCGCTTGTACTGCCGATCGAAAAGCTGCTGCAGAAGCGCGCCGCTGTCCGGGCCCAAGGCCTGGTCCGGCAGGTCGACCACGATCTCGTGGCCTTGGCCCTGATAGCGCATATAGGCCTGCCTGCTGACCGACAGCGCGGCGTCCTCGCCGGCGCCGAGACGCACGTAGCGCGTCGCTTCCGCCTCCATCTCGGCATAGACCCGATTGACGACGTCGGCCTCGAAGGCATCCATGCGCATGTAAAGCGTGCGCACGACCTCGTAGGCGATCGGCGCGCGCAGGAAGCCGACGGCCGATCCGACGCCCGCGTCGCGCGGGATGATGATGCGCGCGATGCCCAGCTTGTCGGCCATCTGGCAGGCGTGCAGCGGCGCGGCGCCACCGAAGGCGATGAGCGTGCGGTCATCGGTGTTCTTGCCGCTCTCGATCGCGTGCACGCGTGCCGCGCTCGCCATGTTCTCGCAGACCATCTCGGTCACGCCGAAGGCCGCCGCATCGGACGACACCTCCATCACCTGTCCGATTTCCGCCTGCAGCGCGGCATCCGCCTTTTCCGCGTCCAGGGTCACCTTGCCGCCGGCAAAGAGATCCGGTGGGATGCGGGCCATCACGACGTTGGCGTCGGTGACCGTCGGCCGGGTGCCGCCGAGACCGTAGCTGGCCGGCCCCGGCTGTGCGCCGGCGCTCTCCGGGCCGACCGAAATCCGGCCCAGCTCGTCGATCCAGGCAATCGAGCCGCCGCCGGCGCCGATCTCGACCATGTCGATGACCGGGATGCGCAGCGGGAGGCCGCTGTCCTTGCGGAAGCGATAGACACGCGCGACCTCGAAGCGGCGGCTGGTCTGCGCCCGCCCGCCGTCGACCAGACAGATCTTGGCCGTCGTGCCGCCCATGTCGAAGGACATGACCTTGTCGAGCCGATTGGCCTTGGCGACCTCGCTGGCGAAGATCGCGCCGCCGGCCGGGCCGGATTCGACGAGACGGACGGGGAAGCGCTTGGCCGTGTCGACCGTGGTGAGCCCGCCACTCGACAGGATGAGCTGAAGCGGGCATCGGAAGCCTCTATCGAGCAGCGCCTCCTCGAAGCGCGCCAGATAGCGCTGAATGATGGGCCGCACGTAGGCGTTGGCGCAGGCGGTCGAAAAGCGCTCGAACTCGCGGAATTCCGGCGAGACCTCCGAGGAGATCGTGATCGACCAGTCCGGCCGCCGCGCCTCGAAGAAGTCTCGGGCGAGGCGCTCGTGAACCGGGTTCGCATAGCTGTGGATGAAGCCGATCGTCAGGGACTCGGTTCCCGCGGCATCCAGCGCGGGCAACAAGGCCTCGAGCTCGCCTTCGCTCAACGCGACCAGAACCTCGCCGCGGCTGTTCAGCCTTTCGGCGACCGAGAAGCGGCGGCGGCGCGGTACCAGCGGCTCGGGCTTGATGATATTGACGTCGTATTGCTCGGGCCTTCCCTCGGTACCGATCTCCACGGTGTCGCGGAAGCCATCGGTCGTCACGAAAGAGGTCCGGGCGCCCTTGCGCTCCAAGATCGCGTTCGTTGCGAGAGTCGTGCCGTGGATGATGACCGACACGCTCGCCGGCGAGGTCTCGGAGAGCGCGAGCACCTCCTCGATCGCCTGCATGGAGGCGAGCGCCGGATCATCCGTGGAGGTCAGCACCTTCGAAGTGAAGCGCCGGCCGCGGCGCTCGAGAGCCACGTCCGTGAAGGTGCCACCAATATCGACGCCGATCCTTGCGGCCCCGGAAGTTTCAGCCATGGCTCTCCGCTCATCAATGGGCAGGCTGGCGGCCAGGTGATACGCGCCTGCCAGGCCCGACAGTCGGCGGCAACGTTAGACCGAGGGATATCCGGCCTGTTGATATTTTTCGGCGGCGGATTGCGCGATTTCGCCAGCGGCATGTCTCAGCAGGGATAGCCCGGCGCGGCGGCGGCCAGGTCATCGTAGAGGCCGAGCAGGCGCGTTCGCCAAGCATGAAGCGGATCGTCTTTCTCCAGAAGACGAAAGCGGCTTGTGCAGCGGGCCCACTGGAACAAGCCGAAAAGCACGTAGTCGGCATAGCTCGGCGCCGAGCCGCAGAGGAAATCGTTGGTCTCGACAACGCCTCTGACCGGCGAAAGCTCGGCCCGGAACACGGGCAGGCGCGCCTCGCGCGTGGCCTGCGCCTCCTCCAAGCTGCATCCGAGCCGCGCCTCGCGCGTGCGGCGGTAGATCGCGCGATCGCCGGGATGCACGTGATCCAAGACATCGCGCGTGATCATCGGCAGGACCAGGGGATAGAGCGCCGCCGGCACCCAACCGTTCAAGAAGAGCGCGAAGGCCCGCGCCGCCTCGTTCGGAAAGAGGGCCGCCCGTGCCGGCCAGCCTCGCTCGAGGTAGCCGGCGATCGACCAGCTATCGCAAACCACCTCTTCGCCGTGCTTCAGCACCGGGGCGAGACGGTAGTCGGACCAGCCTTCGATGGCCGACTTGTCGGTGAGCGTGATGTCGACGACCCGCGCCGACAGGCCCTTGTGCGCCAAGGCCATGCGGATGCGCCAGACATAGGGGCTGAAGCGGCGGCCATTCCGGCCGAGCAGGTCACCGAGAACGAGGGGCGGGTCGCGGCTCACAGCGTCGGCGAGCCGGACAGGAGCCGCGCGGCCCGCCGGTCCTCGGTCGGGGATCGGCCGTATTCGGCCTTGTAGCTCCGCGAGAAGTGCTCCGTCGTCCCGAAGCCGCTGGCGATGCCGATCTCCACGACGGAAAGGTCGGACTGATGCAGCAGCCGACGGGCGTGGAGCAGCCGCATGCGAGCATAGAAGCGGACGGGCGACATCTCGATGTGCGTCTTGAACAGCCGCTCCATCTGGCGCTGAGAGACCTCGGATTGGCTCGCCAGTTCCGGCATGGACAAGGGCTCCTCGATGTTCTTCTCCATGAGATCGATCACACGCAGGAGCCGAGGATTGGTGATGCCGAGGCGCGCACGGTGCGACAGCCTCTGATGCGCGGTCGAGCCGCGGATCTCGCCGGTGACGAACTGGTCGGAAACCGCGGCCGCCAAGGTGTGACCGAAGTGCAAGCCGATGAAGTGGAGGCTCATGTCCATGGCGGACGTCCCGCCCGCGCAGGTGAAGCGGTTGCGGTCGATCTCGAAGAGGTTCTGAGTCGCCCGAACCTGGGGAAACCGCTCCACGAAGCTCTCGATATACTGCCAGTGGATGGTCGCGCGGTAGCCGTCGAGGAGACCCGCCTCCGCAAGGAAGATGCTGCCCGCGCCCAGGGCGCCTAGGTGGGCGCCTTCGCTGTCGAGGCGCCTCAGCCAGGCCTTGACCTTCGGACGCACCTTGATGATCGGGTCGAACCCAACGCAGCAGATCGCGTTGGGAAAGAACGGCGCATCGGCCACGCCCAGGTCGACCATGATCGTCATGCCGTTGATCGCCTCGACGGGCTTGCCGTCTCGCGAGACGAAGGTCCAGGTGAAGAGCGTCCGGCCGCTCAGCCTGTTGGCCATGCGCAGCGGGTCGATCGCGTTGATGAAGGGCACGATCGAGAAGCGATGGGCCAGATAGAAAGCGATTTCGATCGGCCCCTTTTTGGCCGGAACCTTGAACACTTTGCGCGACCTTGGTGCGGCGGTAAAAGCTTGAGCCTATGTCTCCCTCGGGCCCCCGCCCACGGTCCGGGGCTCGGCGTTCTCTAGCCCTTGTCGAGGGTGGAAGGCAGCCATGTCGCAATTCCCGGAAAGAGGGTCACCAGCACGACGCCGGCGAGCAGGAGCAGAAAGAAGGGGAAGGTGGCCCGGGCGACCCGAAGAATGCTCATCCTCGTCAGGCCTTGGATGACGAAGAGATTGAAGCCCAGGGGCGGCGTGATCTGCGCCATCTCCACGACCATGATCACGAAGATCCCGAACCAGAGCAGATCGAAACCGGCCTGCGTGACCAGCGGCAGGACCACGGTCGCGGTGAGGACGATCATCGATATCCCCTCGATGAAGCAACCGAGGCCTATGTAGAGCACGCAGAGCACCGCGATCAGCATGTAGGGATCGAGGTCGAGACTGCCGACCCAGCTCGCCAGCGCGGCGGGGATTCCCGTGTAGGCGAGCGAGGTAGTCAGGAAGGCGGCGCCGGCGAGGATGAGGAGGATCATCGATGACAAACGGGTCGCGCCGAGCAGGCTGTCGAGCAGCATCCGCCAGGAAAGCGTGCGCGTCCAGGCCGCCAGGACGAAGGCGCCGATCACGCCGCCGGCCGCCGCCTCGGTCGCCGTGGCGAGGCCCGAGTAGATCGAGCCGATGACGGCGCAGATCAGTAGGGCAACCGGCAGCAGGCCGCTCGACTGGGCCATGCGCTCGCGCAGCGTCAGCGAGGTTTTCTCCACCGGGACGCTGCCTTTCCAGATCATCGCGCTGACGCCGATGTAGCCCATGAACAGCACGATCAGCATCAAGCCGGGAAACACGCCGGCGAGGAAAAGGCGCACGATCGACACGTCGGCGGCGACGCCGTAGACGATCATGACGATGGAGGGCGGGATCAGCAGGCCCAGGGTACCCGATCCCGCCAGGCTGCCGATTGACAGGGTGCGGTTGTAGCCGCGGCTCTGCAGCTCGGGCAGCGACATGCGCCCGATGGTGGCCACCGTGGCCGCCGAGGAACCGCAGACGGCGGCGAAGACCCCGCAGCCGACCACATTGACGTGCATCAGCCGGCCGGGAAGCCAGGTCACCCAAGGGGCGATGCCGCGGAACAGCGTCTCGGAGAGCTTGGCGCGGAACAGGATCTCGCCCATCCAGATGAACAGGGGCAAGGCCGCGAGCGACCAGGAAGCGGTGGTCTGCCAGATCGAGGTAGCGAGCGACTTCTCGACGGGCGCGCTGCCGAAGAAGGTGAGGCCGACCCAGCCCACGCCCAGCAGCGACAGGGCGATCCACAGGCCCGAACCCAGGAACAGGAACAGGACGACGACCAGAACGACGGCGACCTGCGTCAGCTCCGCCATGAAAGCTCCGTCAGCCGCCGCGGGGCCCGTGGGCCGACGGCAATTCTTCGCCAGAGGTGTGGGCCGGAAGCCCGCCGCGCATCGAGACCACGACGTCGTCGACGATGGCGAGGGTGAAGAGGATCGAACCCACGGCCATCGAGGATTGCGGAATCCAGATCGGGATCACGATCAGGTTCTGCGACAGTTCCTCGAAGCGGATGGAGTCCCACAGCATGTCGACGGCGGAGTAGGCGAGAAAGCCGACGAGGAACAGCGACAGGCCGAGAACGACGCCCTCCAAGAGCCGCCGCCAGACGCCGCTCAGGCGCTCGACGATCAAGGTCACCCTGACGTGGCCGTTGCTCCGGTAGGTGTGGGCCAGCGGCAGGAAGCCGGCGGCGACAACGCTCCAGGCGGTCAGATCGTCGACGCCTTTCACCTGAACGCCGAACTCCCGGCCCACGACCTGCGCGGTGATCAGGGCGGCGATCAGGACAATGAAGCCGGCACCGATCACCGCCCCGGCAAAGTAGAGGGAGTTCAAGATCCGACGAAGCATGACACCGGGCTGATCAAGGCGGCCTGGCCGCGGGAGGGGCGATTCCCACCTTGTCGCTAATTGCTGTCAAGCGCCTCGTAGGCCGTGATGAAGGCTTTGCCGCGCTCTCCCGCCTTTGCCAGCCACTCGTCGACCATCGTCTTGCCGATGGCCTCGAGCTCGGCCAGGAGATCGGCACTCGGCGGCTCGACGACCAAGCCATTGGCAATCAGATTGGCCGTGAGGCCCGCCTGCTCGCTGTTGCTCATGATCCAGCCCCGGGTCTCCGCGCGCGCGGCAGCGCGCAGGATCGCGGCCTGGGTCTCGGCGTCCAGGTCCTCGAAGGCGTCCTTGTTCATGATCACCATGTTCTTGTTGTTCATGGCGTTGACGTCATAGAAGTGGCTCGTGAAGTCCCAGGCCTTGGTGTAGTTGCCCGTGGCCGCCGAGGTGATCATGGCGCTGACCACGCCCGTCGCGAAAGCCTGGGGCACCTCGGCCGACTGAACCGTCGTCGGCACCGCGCCCATGAGCTCGGCGAAGCGCGCGGTGATGGCGTTGTAGGCGCGGAACTTCACGCCTTCGAAGTCGGAGACCTTGGAGATCGGCTTCTGGGCATAGAGGCCCTGACCCGGCCAAGGCACCGAGAACAGCGGCATCAGGCCCTGCTTGCCCAGGGTCGCAGCGATCTCCGGCAGGGTCAGCTCGTAGACTTCCCAGGCCGTGCGCTGTCCTTTCGACAGGAAGGGGATGCCGTCGACCTCGAAGAAGGGGTCTTCCTTGCCGTAGGCCGAAAGCAGGATCTCGCCGATCTGGACCTGGCCGGTCTGCACGCCGCGCTTGATCTCGGGCATCTTCAGAAGCGAGGCGTTGGTGTGCATCTTGATCTTCAGATTGCCACCCGAGCTCGCTTCCACTTCCTGCACGAAGCGCGCGATGTTCTGGGTATGGAAGTTGTTGTCCTTGTAGGCCGTGGCCAGGTTCCAGACGGTCTCGGCCTGGGCGCTCCCGGCGCCGAGTGCGATCGCGGCCCCGACTAATGGTGAAATGACGCTGCGCATTGCTCCCTCCCCTTGGTGACGTTAGCGGCCCGCGCGCGCCATCGGCTGGATGTCATCGGGGCAGGAAGACCCCGGCTCCCGACACCACCCGACCGCTCGAGTCATGTCCTACGAAAACGGCACGACGCCTCGAAATCTTGAAGCTGACCCCCGTCACTGCATGATCTATTTCGCCATCAAATCGATAGAAATCGACAAGTTGTTCTAGAGGCCAGTTCCGCGTGTGGCGCCGGACAGGAGCGCCGCCATAGGTCGCTCACCGGGCCGTCGCCGCGCCGTCCTTCAGCCCCCGGACCCACTTCAAACGCGCGCCCGCGGTGGTCACGGACGCGGCTCGTTTTAACCATTTTGCGCCGCGCGAAGGCGTCGCCGACCGCTCGGCTTGGCCCAGGCGGCTAGGTTAACGCTTGGCTAATAGGCTCGGGCAGGATGCTCAAAAGAATTCAACGATGTGTGACAACTATCACTCGCGTGCGGAGGGATCGCTGCCACATTTCCACCAGAGCTCAAGCCCAGAGCGTAGCGGAGAGCAGCTTCACCATGATCGCAGTGTCCGAGATCGAGATCGCCCAAGCCGACACGCGGAAGACCGTCAGCCGGAGGCCCCCGAACGAGCTGGAAGCCGAGGCCGCCCTGCGCGAGGCGATCATCCAGTTCGGTTCGGACAGTGTCGAAGCCGACTGCGCCTGGCGCCACCTGGACATCGTACGGCGCTTCAATGAGCGCTACGGCTGGGGCACCTGCTAGCCGTCAAGCCAGACCCTAAGGGTCTGTTTCGGGATTAGTGGTGCATTTGGCGGGAGCGGATTTTCGCCAGGGTTAGGAGCGCAAGGCGCCGTGGGGTGATCCCCCACAAGCCTTGGGCGCCGCTGGCCTGGCGAAAATACGCCCCGTCCAGAAGGGATCCGGCGAAATCGGCCCGCTGCCGCGTCGCTCGTCGTTGAATATGCTTGGGCATGTCCTGCCTCCTCGCTCCTAACAGCGGGCCGATTTCACTCGGACCAAATGCATCACTAATCCCGAAACAGACCCTTAGGTCCGCTCGCCACCCTGCAGGGGTGAGAAAACGACGGGAAGCACCGGTTTCCGGGTGATCCGGCCTTCGGCACCCTTGCGGATTACCGTCAATATCTGGCCGCCGTTGAGGTCGCCCAGCGGGATCACCAGGTGTCCGCCGGGGCGGAGCTGTCTCATCAGGGGCGCGGGTACGTGGTCCAGGGCCTCCTTGACGATGATCGCGTCGTAGGGCGCATGGTCGGCCCAGCCGTAGTAGCCGTCCCCATGCTTTACCCGGACGTTGTCGTAGCCGAGGTCCTTCAAGCGACGCTCGGCTTCCTGCGCCAGCGGCGCGACGACCTCCACGCTGTAGACCTTCTCGACCAGGCCCGACAGCACCGCGGCGTGATAGCCGGCGCCGGTACCGGTCTCGAACACGACGCTGCCGGGTTCGAGCTCGGCGAGCTGGGTCATGAGGGCGACCAGGAACGGCGAGGATATGTTCTGATCGTGCCCGACCGGCAGGGGGTGGTCCCTGTAGGCGAAGCGCTGCAGGGGCTCCGGCACGAAGGCATGCCGCGGCACGCTTCGCATCGCATCGGCGACCGCCGAGTCGAGGTTCGTCACGCCGGTCTGCTGGCCCGAAATCAGGAACTGGATGGCGATCAGGTTAACCATTTGCGTCCGCAGGGCGGCGAACTCGCCATTTTCGGCAGCCCAGGCTGACAGCCCGACCAGAAAGGCCGGCAGGAGCCACAGCGATCGCAGAGCGTTGAACAGGGCGCGCAGCCTTCACCTCCCGGGTTACCGGCCTGGCCCTCGCGGAGAGCGCCGCTGCCGGGCGATTTCCACGTAATGGGCTCAGCCTAGAGCATTTTCTCTCGAGCCGGAACCGAGTCGAGTGCGGTGCCTTGGGTCGTCTCATTTGGTAGCCCGGGAGCACCTGTCGATCGGGCTAACGCCTTTTTAATGCTGAATATTGCATGCTCTTGGTTGCTGCTTCGGGTGTCCGGCTCGTGGAATTGGTGTACGGAGCGACGGTGTATGGGTTCGAATCATATGCTCGCAGTCGAAGAGGAAGGCGCTGCCGCCCCGGAGACGCCGGATCGCGAGAGCCTGCGCGATCTCGTGCGGGGCAAGAATATTAACGAAGAGACTTTCCTGGCGACCGACTACCTGAACCATTTCAACGAGATCATCATGATCCTCGAGCTCGTCCCGAGCATGCCGGACTGCCTCGAAGAGGCGTTGGAGTGGGACCCGAAGAGCTACGAGGAGCACTTCGAGCAGAGCAGCTTCGCGGACAAGGAGCTCGCGATCCTGGCCTACCGGCACGCCCCGCAGCGCTTCAAGGGCCCCTTCGAATCAGCCATCGCGCACATGAACTTCCTGGTCAAGGACGGCTTGACGCGGGTCGGTGAGGCGGTCGAAAGCGGCGATCCGGTTCGGATCGAGGAGGACGTCGGCATACTGACGCGCAACCTGAAGCGTTTCATCGACGTCTGCAGCGGGATCATCCACGGCGACGCGCGCACCATGGATCAGGCGGAGATCGACTGCATCCTGTCGGGATGACCCGCGCCGCGCCTGGCGCCTTGCCCTCCGCGCGTGGTCAGTGAGGCGTGCGGTCGGTCACGTAAAGGCCGTTCTCGAAGCGGTCGAAATGGCTCATCAGCTCCGGATGGCGGATCGGCTCACCGGTCAGATCGGGCTCCAGGTTGCGCTCCGCCACATAGGTCCGGTGCTCGGCCTCGTGGACCAGCACGTGGTACCAGGGCTGGTCCTTCGGCGGCCGGCTGACCGCCATCGTCTCGTACCACTGCTCGCTGCCGAGAAAGATCGGATCGACGTCGACGATCACGCCGCGATAGTCGAAACGCTTGTGGTGGATCGGCTGGCCGACCTGGAAGCGCGCACGTTGTTCGGTCATGGGATCTGCCTCGCGTTCGGCTTTCCGCGCTCGTCCCGTCCGATCAAGCATGCGGGATGCGCGATCATAGCCTTCGCGCGGCTCGGGGCAAGGCAGCACCCCGCCGCGCGCGAGGAAGCGTGACAACTGCGTAGCCAGTGATTACCTAGAAGGACGTCTCAGGAGCCCCGCCACCGTCCCATGTCAGAGATTCGACCCTCTCCCCCTTGGCTGAAGCCTTTGCTCGACTACAGCCCCTTGGCGGCCTTCTTCCTGGTCTATCTCAAGTGGGGACTCTTCACCGCGACCGCTGCGCTGATCGTGGTCACGCTCATCACGCTGGCGCTCGCCTGGCTCATCGAGCGGCGCATCGCCATGCTGCCGCTGATCACCGCCGGCATCGTCACGGTCTTCGGCGGCGTCACGCTGCTGCTGCACGACGAGACCTACATCAAGATGAAGCCGACTATCGTGCAGCTCCTGTTCACGGCGGTGTTGCTGGGCGGTCTCGCTTTCAAGCGGCCCTTGCTCAAGCATGTCTTGGGACAGTCCCTGATGCTGGACGAGACGGGCTGGCGGCGCCTGACTTGGCGCTGGGCGATCTTCTTCGCGGTGATGGCCGCGGCCAACGAAGCGGTCTGGCGCACGCAGTCGACCGACTTCTGGGTAAACTTCAAGGTCTTCGGAATCCTGGGAATCACGCTGCTCTTCGCGCTGGCGCAGACGCCCCTGGTCCTCAAGCACCGCCTGGACGAGGACGAGGTGGGCGAAGAGGGCGGCGCTTCTTGACAACCGAGAGCCAAGCCTGACGCGACGACGGGCAGGCGCGACCGAACGCACAAGGGAGGGATCAGATGGCTTCGACCGAAACGGCCGTGATGGAGCGCCGCGAGACAAGGCTGGCCAAGGGCGTCTGGGCGCCCGTGGTCACGCCGTTCAACGCGGACCTCTCGCCCGATGCCGGGCGCCTGATCGCGCACACGCGCTGGCTGCTGGACAACGGCTGCCACGGGGTGGGGCTGTTCGGGACGACGGGCGAGGGCACGTCGCTCTCGGCCGACGAGCGCATCGCCCTGCTCGAGGCGGTCCTCGCCGACGGCGTTCCCGCCGACCGGCTGATGGTCGGCACCGGCTGCGCGGCGCTCTCCGACACGCTGAGGCTGACCGAGGCCTGCGTGAAGCTCGGTTGTCCCGACGTGCTGATGCTGCCGCCCTTCTACTACAAGGACGTGAGCGACGAGGGCCTGTTCGCCAGCTACGCGGCGGTCATCGAGGGGATGGGCGACGACGCCCTCGGCATCTATCTCTACCACTTCCCCAAGCTCTCCTGCGTGCCGATTCCCTTCGCGGTGATAGAGCGCCTGATCGAGGCCTTCCCGGGCGCGATCCGGGGCGTCAAGGACAGCTCCGGCGACGGCGAGCACACTTTGGCGCTGGTCGACCGCTTCCCGCAGCTCTCGATCTTCGCCGGCATGGAGCCGCTGCTGCTGGCGGTGATGGAGCGGGGCGGGGCC
>JAKSDN010000157.1 GCA_022360075.1 Kiloniellales bacterium
CGTCGGCTATCTGATGCGCAAGCTGAACTACCCGATGGCCCCGGCCGTGCTGGCGATCGTGCTCGGGCCGCTGGCCGAGAAGGCCTTCCGCCAGTCGCTGATCATTTCCCAGGGCGATCCGCTGATCTTCGTCGAGCGCGGCTGGTCGGCCACGTTCATCGGCTTCGCCGCGCTGCTGTTCGTCTACCCGATTTACCTGAGGATCCGACGGCGTCGAGCGCAATCGGCCGGGGTCGAGGCGGCCGGGGGCAGCGGCGCCGAGTAGCGATGCTTGGTGCGGGCGCCCCTTGCGAGAATCCTGGTATGTGGTATATGGAATACCAGAGACGGACAGCCGGGTTGAAACCCTCGTTGAGAGATGGCTAGCGCAACGCTTCTTGTCGAGCCATTGGAGGCGACGCATTCGCTGAAGGATCGTATCTACGATCGTCTGAAGAGTGCGATCTGCGCGATGAACATCTACGCCGAGGACGCGGTCTTGCGCCTCGACGAGCGCGAGCTTTCCGAGCGCCTGGCGATCAGCCGTACGCCGATCCGCGAAGCCCTGGCCCGCCTGGAGCAGGAAGGCCTGGTGCGCATCGTGCCGCGCAAGGGCGTGTTCATCGTGCGCAAGACCAAGGCCGAGATCCTGGAGATGATCACCGTCTGGGCCGCGCTGGAGAGCATGGCGGCAAGGCTGATCACCCAGCAGGCTACAGACGAGGAGATCGCGTCTTTACGGGCGCTCTTTGCCACCTTCCAAGGCGGCCAGGTGCAAGCCCAGATCGACGAATACTCGGAGACCAACATCGCCTTTCACCAGGCGATCTTGAAGATGAGCCGCTGCGCGCTTTTGACCGATATCGCCGACGGTCTGTTCATCCACATGCGCTCGATCCGCGCGCGCACGATCGGCGAGGACGACCGGGCGGCGCGCTCGATCATCGACCATCTGCACATCATCGAGGCCCTGGAGGCACGCGACACCGAGCTGGCCGAACGCCTGGTGCGCGAACACACCCTC
>JAKSDN010001188.1 GCA_022360075.1 Kiloniellales bacterium
CACCGCGCTTTTCAGATCCGGCTTGTTCTCGGCGAGCCACTGCACGCCGGTGACGTTGTAGATCGGATGCACCTCGCAGGGCGCGATCAGGAATGGCGTGTCCGGCGTCAGGTCGCTCGGCAGCAGGGTCGAGACCAGCATGCGCGCCTTGTTGGCGATCGGCTGCACGGCCGGCCAGGTGTCGCCGCCGAGCATCATGATGAACTTGACCTCGTCCTCGAAGATCAGCTTCTGGGCGCCGGTGCGCGCCTTGTCCGGCGCGTACTCGTTGTCGTAGGAGACCATCTCGACCATGAAGCGCTTGCCGGCGATGTCGATGCCGCCGGCGGCGTTCACCTGCTCGGCCCAGATCTGGCAGCCGTAGAGCCCCGGCAGGCCCCAGGCCGCGACCTCACCGGTCAGCGGCGCCAGGAAGCCGATCTTGACGGTGTCGGCGGCCTGGGCGAAGCGCGGCACGTTGGCGCTGGCCAGCGCCGCGGCGGCGGCGGTCGTGCCCAGGAACTCGCGGCGGCCGATCCGCCGGCCGGCAAATCTCGATGGCATGGTGGTTCTCCCTGTTGTTGTCCCAAGCGATGCGACGATCGAGGCCGCGCCCGCCAGGGAGCGCGGTCGTCGTGGCTTGGCCTTCCCCCTTCGCCCGCGGCGCTTTCCGATCTGAGCGGAGCGCAGGTGTTCTACGCGGGTGGTGCGAAACGGAAGTCTATGCCCTTCTGCACCAATTCTTCAACCACTTTGGCAACTGGTTTCGAACTGGTTGCACCGCGGGAATGAAACCACGGGCTCAACGGATAGATCGCGTTGGTGGCACGGGACCACCAGCGGCCATTCTATAAGCAAATTCAAAAGAATCCGGAGAAAGCTTGGAGAACGAACGTTCGCGCTGCCGTGGGCTCCGAAACGCAAATTGGACAAAGAGCGGTGCGAGATGGTCATTCGAAAGCTCAGAATTGGTTGCACCTATCTTGCGCGCATTTCAGCAGTCGGATACAAACGGGGGCCGAGCTGCCGGGGTTGGTTGGTCGATCGACAGCGTGAGATGCCGCTTCCAACCAGAAGGCTCAAAGAGGCGACGACCGGTCCGGGGACGCTCAAAAGCGGGGTCGAGCGGGAAGAGCCCGACTCTTAAGACAACACCACGGGAGAACAGAGGAGGGTAGAATGACGACTCGCGTCGCCATCATCGGCGCCGGCCCCTGCGGCCTTGCGCAGCTCCAAGCCTTCGCGCGGGCGCGCGAGAAGGGCGCCGAGATTCCGGAGATCGTCTGTTTCGAGCGACAGAGCGATTGGGGCGGTCTGTGGAACTTCACCTGGCGCACCGGCACCGACGAGCACGGCGAGCCGGTCCACACCAGCATGTACCGCTATCTCTGGTCGAACGGTCCCAAGGAGTGCCTGGAGTTCGCCGACTACACCTTCGACGAGCACTTCAAGCAGCCGATCCCCTCCTTCCCGCCGCGCGAGGTCCTGCAGGACTACATCGTCGGCCGCGCCAAGCAGAGCGGCGTGCGCCAGTACATCCGCTTCGGCACGGCGGTCCGCCATGTCACCTATGACGAGGCCTCCGGTCAGTTCAGCGTTACCGTCGAAGACCTGAACGCCGGCAAGCAGAGCAACGAGAGCTTCGATCACGTCGTCGTCTCGACCGGACACTTCTCGGTGCCGAACATCCCCTATTTCGAGGGCGTCGAGACCTTCCCCGGGCGCGTGCTGCACGCCCACGACTTCCGCGAGGCGCGCGAGTTCGTCGGCCAGAACCTTCTGGTTGTCGGCAGCAGCTACTCCGCCGAGGACATCGGCCTGCAGTGCCACAAGTACGGCGCCAAGTCGGTGACCTTCAGCTATCGCAGCGGCGCGATGGGCTTCAAGTGGCCGGAAACCATGGAGGAGCGGCCGCTGCTGACCCGACTCGACGACAAGACGGCGCACTTCAAGGACGGCAGCAGCAGGGAAATCGACGCCATCATCCTCTGCACCGGCTACCTGCACACCTTCCCTTTCCTCGAGGACAGCCTGCGGCTCAGGACCCACAACCGACTCTATCCACCGGGCCTCTACAAGGGCGTCGTCTGGCTCGACAACCCCAAGCTCATGTACCTGGGCATGCAGGACCAGTACTACACCTTCAACATGTTCGACGCCCAGGCCTGGTACGCGCGCGACGTCATGCTCGGCCGCATCGCCTTGCCGTCAGCCGACGAGATGGCCAAGGATGCCGCGGCCTGGGTGGCGCGCGAGGAGAAGCTCGAGGATCCCTTCCAGGATATCGCCTTCCAGACCGACTACACCAAGGACCTGGTCGCGCCCACGGACTACCCGGCGATCGACCTCGACATGGTGGCCGAGCTCTTCAATGAATGGGAGCACGACAAGGAGGACAGCATCGTCGGCTACCGCAACAAGGCCTTCAAGTCGCCCTGCACCGGCACCCAAGCACCGGTCCATCACACGCCCTGGTTCAAGGAAATGGACGACTCCATGGCGTGTTTCTTGCGGAGCAAGTAGGGGCCGCAGCGTCTAACCGCCCGTCGTTGCGAGCAACGCGAAGCAATCCAGAAGCCGCAGACACGGCGTCGCTGGATTGCTTCGCTGCGCTCGCAATGACGAGTTCCTTCACCGCCCTCAAGACATCCAGTGCAGCGTCTTTTCTTTCAGCGGATTCTGGAAGTCGCGGTCTTCCTCCTGCGCCCTCAGCCACTCGCGCTTGAGGCGGAAGAACCACTTGGCCTGGGTGTCGGCATCATCGACCAGGGTCAGGCTCGGCGCGTGGGCTAGGCCCTCCTGCTGCTTGATCACCATGTCCAGGTCTTGCTCGAGGAAGATGCCGGCAAGCTTCTTGGCGAGCGGCTTGAAAGGCGCGAGCCAGCCGGGCGTCCAGTAGAGGCACTGGTGCACCTCGGTCTGGCCGGCCGTGAGCGGCGTGATCGCGGTCAGCGCCACGGCGCTGTGCCGGGTGCCCTGGATATGCTCGATGCGGATGCCGGGCAGGCTGTAGGTGATCTCCGTCGAGACCTCGTCGCCGAGCAGCTTGTAGGCCCGGTTCTCCGGCGGCAGGCGATGGCGCTTCATGCGCCAGCCGAGCGGCGCGGGCTCGAAGTGCTTCTCCTTCTGGCGCAGCTGCCGGGCCTTGCGCTTCCACCACCAGGAGGTGTGGACGAAGGCGGCATGGGTCGGATCCATCAGGCCGTAGGCGGCGTGGTCGGCGTCGCAGGGAAACAGCCGCGACAGCGAGATCTGCGGCGGCGCCTCGGCCATGTCCGGGACCTGCGGCACCGGCGGCAACGCCACGCCGTTGCCTTCGCTCGCCCGCGCCTTTTCGTCGCCGATGAAGACCCAGATGTTGCCCTGGACCTCGCGGCAGGGATAGGCCCGGGTCTTGATCCGGCCGACCTCGAAGTCCTGGCCCGGCACCAGCGAGGGAATGGCCGTGCAGCGGCCATCCGTGGCGAAGCGCCAGCCGTGATAGCAGCAGGCGACCTCGCGGCCGTCGAAGTCGCCGTAGCTGAGCGGCACGCCGCGATGCGGACAGACGTCGCACAAGGCGAAGACCCCGCCGCCGGTCTCGCGGCCGAGCAGCAGCGGCTCGCCCATGATTTGCTTGGCGCGCATCCGGCCGGGCTTCAGCGCCGCGCCGGGCATCACCAGATACCAGAATTTCCGGAGCAGCGGCGTGCCGCTATCGAGCATGGTCCCTCTCCCCGGCGCTGCCTTATCACAGGCCATCGGCGATTGCGACCGCGCCCGCCTCGGCCCATATAGAGACCATGACGGGTACAGACCTCGAGCCAGTCGATCCGGACAAGTACCAGCGCGATAAGGCGAAAGTCGAGGCCGGCTTCTGGGACAAGCTGCGCCGCAGCATCGGCCGCGTGCCCTTCGCCGAGGATGCCGTGGCGTCCTACTACTGCGCCGTCGATCCGCAGACGCCGCTCCAGGTCAAGGCGATCCTGATGGGCGCCCTGGCCTATTTCATCGTGCCCGCGGACATGATTCCGGATTTCATCGCCATGCTCGGCTTCACCGACGATGCCGCCGTCATCGCCGCCGCCATTCGCACGGTCCTGCCCCATGTCGGCGAGCGCCACCGAATCCGGGCCCGCGCCGCCCTGGAGGGCGAGCGCCTCGATGAGCCGGCCGCGTGAGCGGGTTGCCCACAAGTTCCACACCTTCGGCAGGGACGCTTGGGATAGACTGAGGCCATGGCCGAGTTCGACGAGCCGAACGAAGACGACTTCGCCGAGTTGAGGCGCGGCATGGTCCGGCTGATCGCCGCCTATGCCGAGCTGAGCGGCGAGCAGACCCTGAAGCGGCAGCTCGACCCGCGGGTCCTGGCGGTGATGGAGCGCATCCCGCGCCACGCCTTCGTCCCGGTCGAGATCCGGCCCTATGCCTACGCCGACGGGCCGCTACCGATCGGCTGCGGCAAGACCGTCTCCCAGCCCTTCATCGTGGCCCTGATGACCGACCTGCTGGAGCTCAGCGAAGCGGACCGGGTCCTGGAGATCGGCACCGGCCTCGGCTATCACGCGGCGGTCATGGCGGCCCTGGCGCAGGAGCTTTACAGTGTCGAGATCATCGAGGAGCTGGCCGGCCAGGCCGAGCGCCGCCTGGGCGAGCTCGGCGCCGCCAACATCCGCTTTCGGCTGGGCGACGGCTATTACGGCTGGCCCGACCACGGGCCCTACGACAAGATCCTGGTGGCCGCCGCCAACGAGCTGGTCCCACCGCCCCTGATCGAGCAGCTCAAGCCGGGCGGCCGCATGGTCGTGCCGACGGGCCTGGAGCAGGAACAGAAGCTGACCCTGGTCGAAAAGGACCTCTCCGGTCACCTGGAGCTGCGCGAGATCCTGCCGGTCACCTTCGCCGCGATGGTGCGCAGTCACTAACGCCAGAGGTCGGTGATCTCGCCTCTTGTGTTGCGTTCAAGCGTGCCTGATCTCCCTTCGGTATCGTCCCCTCCTCCTCATCCTGAGCTTGTCGAAGGGTTCGGATACGAACCGAGCGCAGCTCTGGGTCGCTCCGGATTTGGCTCTTGCTCCGAGCAATCCTCACGCTTCGACAGGCTCAGCATGAAGGCGATGGGGCGCAATACGCACAACGCAGCAGATGTCACGGTCAAGGATGCTCGTCATAAGGCGTTTTTGACCCGGCTGCGCTGGCCAACGCCGAGCTCAGATGAACGAAAGCTCTCCTAGCCCGCGACCTCGCTCGGCGGCTTCACCCTGCCGATGGCAGCTTCGCGGCGGGCGATGTAGAGGGTGGCGGCGATGATCACCGCCGCGCCGATCAGGCTCCAGGCGTCCGGCAGCTCACCGAAGGCAAGGAAGCCGATGACGCCGGCGATCAGCAGCTTGCTGTAGTCGAAGGGCGCGACGAAGGTCGCCTCGCCGACCTTGTAGGCCTGGATGATCAGGAACTGGGCCAGCGCGCCGAGCCCGCTCATGACCATCAGCCAGAGCCATTCCTCGGCCGTCGGCGCACGCCAGGCGAAGGCGGCGAGCGGCGCGGTCAACAGGGTCGAGGACAGCGTGAACCAGAACAGGGCGGAGAAGGCCGGTTCCTCCGGCGGCAGGCGCTTGACCAAGACCGCCGCCCCGGCAATGCCGAGCGCCATCCCTAGGGTGCAGAGCGCGCCGACCTCGAGGCTGCCGGAGCCGGGCCGAATCATGATCAGCACGCCGAGAAAGCCGATGGCGGTCGCGCTCCAACGTCGCCAGCGCACCTGTTCGCCGAGGACCAGGACGGCCATGACGATGATGAACAGGGGCGTGGTGAAGGTCAGCGCCATGAAGTCGGCGAGCGGAATCAGGGTCAGTGCGGTAAAGCCCGCGACGACGGCCGGTGCGCCGACCAGGCCGCGCAGAACGTGAATGACGGGTTGCCGGCTGCGCAAGCGATCGGCGCCGGCACGCCAGGCGAGCGGCAGCAGCAACAGAAGGACGAGCGCCGTGCGCAAGAAGGCGAGCTGGAAGGGATGGAAGTCGGCGTTGCCGAGCGCCTTCACGAGTGCGCTGTTGCAGGTGAAACCGAGCGCCGCGCCGATCATCCAGATCGCGCCTCGATAGTTAGGCGGCAGGCGCAGCCAGGCGTCCAGCAGGCGGCCCGCGCTCGCCGATTGATCGCTCAACACCCGGCGCCCTTAGGCCCGGCCGCGCGCGGACTGTCCGGCGGCCTGCCGTACCTCGCGCTCGCGCGCGACCTGGGCCTCGCGACGGGCGATGTAGATCGCCGCCCCCGCGATCACCGCGCCGCCGACCCAGGTCCAGATGCCCGGCACCTCGCCGAAGATGAGGTAGGCGAAGAGGGCGACGAAAGGCAGGCGCGTGTAGTCGAAGGGCAGAACGGCCGAGGCGTCGGCCATGCTGTAGGAGCGCGTCAGGCAAAGGTGGGACAGGGTCGCCACGCCGCCGAGCAGCAGCAAGAGGACCCAGGTCTCCGCGCTGGGCCACTGCCAGACGAAGAGCGCGGGCACCAGTGAGAGAGGCGTGAGGATCAGGTTCATGTAGAGCACGATCGCCGCAGGGCTTTCGGTCTCCGACAGGGATTTCACGACCAGGGTCGCCACCGCCATGAAGGCGGCCGCCAGGATCGGCAGCGCCATGGGCCAGGTCATCTCCGCAAAGCCAGGCTGCACGATGATCAGGACGCCGAGGAAACCGATGAGGGTTGCGCTCCAGCGCCGTGCCTTGACGATCTCGCCGAGAACCAGTGCGGCCCCGACCGTGGCGAAGAGGGGGGTCGTGAAGTTGAGCGCCACAGCCTCGGCCAGCGGCAGCAGGGTGAGGGAGTAGAACCAGCAGGTCATGGCCGCCAGGCTGACGCCGGCGCGCCAAAGGTGCAGACCCATACGCTCGGTCCGCAGGGCCTCGCGCCCGGTCTTGGCGAGCCAGGGCAGCATGAACAGCAGGGCGAAGAAGTTCCGGAAGAACGCGATCTGCAAGGGATCGAGCTCGTCCGAGACGCTGCGGATCAAGACGTTCATGACCGAAAAGCCGACCGCGGCGGCGGTCATGTAAAGCGCCCCCTGAACGGGGGCGGAGACGAGCCGAAGAGAGGGGATGCGCGCGTCGGATTGTGCCATGAAGGAAGGCAGTTTAGGTCCAGTCGAGCGGCTAAACCAGCGGTTGGCACGCAGGTCGGCCATGCGCCGGCGGTGGAGCGGCCTGGTAGGGGCCTCTGAAGTGGATGGAAGTCGGCTCTTCGCAGACGCACGCGCGGCTGCTTGTTTCTGCGCTTCGGCGTTCTGTGGGTTCTTGCAAAGGGCCGCAAATGCGCCGGCGGCGCCGTCTCCCGGCGACCGGTGAGCTCGGCCCACCGGTCGCCGGAATCAGGGGCCGGACGTCACCATGCAGCCCTGGATCGCGCGGAACAGTTCCTGCGGGTCGATCGGCTTGGAGACG
>JAKSDN010000369.1 GCA_022360075.1 Kiloniellales bacterium
CATCGATGGCGGCCCCGCCCACGAGCGCCTCCTCGATGTCGAAGCTGACGGCGCGGCGCCGGTCCATCCACTCGACGACGCGCAGCACCTCGCGCATCACCTCAGGGCCGATGCCGTCGCCCGGCAGCACCAGAAGCTTCTTGTTCGCGGCCATCACGCCCCCTTGGATTGCCGTTTGCGTCGATTTTGCGTCGATGTGGTTTGCGGGCCCGTCAGTCGCCGGCGTCGGCGTAGAGCCAGGGCTGGGACGCGCGCTGGCGGCCCTCGAAGCCGTCGATCTCCCGGTCGTGCTGCAACGTCAGCCCGATGTCGTCGAGGCCGTTCAACAGGCAGTGCTTGCGGAAGGCGTCGATCTCGAAGCCGATCTTGCCGCCGTCGGGGCCGGTGATCTCCTGCTTCTCCAGATCGACGGTGACGATCGCGTTGGCGCCGCGCTCGGCGTCGTCCATCAGGAGGTCGACCTGCTCCTGCGGCAGCGTGATCGGCAGGATGCCGTTCTTGAAGCAGTTGTTGTAGAAGATGTCGGCGAAGCTGGACGCGATCACGCAGCGGATACCGGCATCGAGGAGCGCCCAGGGCGCGTGCTCGCGGCTCGAGCCGCAGCCGAAATTCTCGCCGGCGACCAGGATCTTGGCGTCCTTGTAGGCCGGCTTGTCGAGCACGAAGTCCTTCGCGTTGCCCTGCTCGTCGAAGCGCAGCTCGTAGAACAGGCCCTTGGCGAGGCCGGTGCGCTTGATCGTCTTCAGGAACTGCTTGGGGATGATCATGTCGGTGTCGACATTGACCATCGGCAGCGGCGCGGCGACGCCGGTCAAGGTGGTGAACTTCTCCATATCCGATCTCCCTTCCCGGCCGGCCGTCCGCGGCTCAGCCTTGGTTCTCCGTTTCGCTCAGCGAGATGAAATCCGGGTCCTCGTCGGTGCGCTGGCGCGGCAGGTCATCCTGGATGTGCAGCCAGGGCAGCGCGCTCTCGATGCCCCAATGGGCCTCCGGCTGCAGCGCCTCGGGATGGTCGAGGCTGCCGATCGTGATGCCAATCTTCTCCGGCCGCGGCAGATACTCGAAGGTGAGCGGGCTGCCGCAGAGCGCGCAGAAGCCGCGCTGCGCGAACTTCGAGGAGCGGTAGCGCTTGGGCTCGCCCTTGACGAACCGGAAGGAGTCGCGCGGGAAGGACGTATAGCTGCCCATCGCCGAGCCGAAGTTCTTCTGGCACATGCGGCAGTGGCAGTAGTGCGTGCCCGAAGGCGCCACCGTCGCCTCGTAGCGCACCGCGCCGCAGAGACAGCCGCCGGTAACGATGCTCCTCACATCCTGATCCTCGTGCGTCGCCACGCCTCACCTCCAAACCACGAGGCAGCGTGCCATTATGTCATGCACGCCCTGTTTGCGAGACGAAACCGCGACAAAAAGGAACGAGAGCAACGCCGCGACATTCAGCATCATGCTGAAACCACCTATTCCCAAAGGACTCTTGGTCACGGTCGCAATCATGAAATCCACGCACTGGCCGAGTCCACCTGCGTACCAAGGCAACGCTCTGAGTGTCGCACGCCCGAAAGAGAGGCGGGCGCCGTTCACATCAGTCACCTTGATTCCGGCCAGACGCTTGCCCCAGGTCGCGCCGTGCCACGAGCTTTCGGACACGGCCTTGTAGAGCCAGATCAAGAGGGCGAAGAGAACTTCATCGAAGAGCCCGACATCGGCGCTGACGAACTCGTCGCCGCTCGACGCAAGAGGATGGGTGTTCGTCGGCCCGAAGACGTAGCGCAGAACAGCGAAGGGAACCAAGACGATGATCGTATCGACAACGGCCGCCACGAGACGCCAGCCGAATCCAGCAAACTGGACCTTTGGGGCGTTCCGGTTCATCCCTTGGTGAACTGCGGCGCTTCTGTTTGAGGTGATCACGAATTGGCCCTCATGGCCTTACCGCCTCATCGGATGACTTGCTCTCTGTCCGTGGGCACCTGGACCTATGGCAAGGGACGTGTGTGCCTCACCCCAACAGCTCCCGCACGTCCGCGATGTGCCCTGTCACGGCGGCGGCGGCGGCCATGGCCGGGCTCATCAGGTGGGTGCGACCGCCCCGGCCCTGGCGGCCCTCGAAGTTGCGGTTCGAGGTCGAGGCGCATCGCTCGCCGGGCTCGAGCCGGTCGGCGTTCATGGC
Source organism: Kiloniellales bacterium (assembly GCA_022360075.1). Next base: position 2,168 of record JAKSDN010000369.1, read on the forward strand.
CAGACACATCGAGCAGCCGGGCTCGCGCCAGTCGAAGCCGGCCTCGACGAAGACCTTGTCCAGGCCCTCCTCCTCCGCCTGGTGCTTCGCCAGGCCGGAGCCCGGCACGATCATGGCGTGCACGGACTCGGCCACCTTGCGGCCCTTGGCGACCTCGGCCACGGC
>JAKSDN010000605.1 GCA_022360075.1 Kiloniellales bacterium
ATGAAGAGCTGAATCGCGAGGATGAAGAACGCGAGGAGCACGATGATCCAGGCGATCATCAGCACCGCGATCTGCACGAAGTTCTCGAAGAACGCGATCGGCCCAAGGAGCTCCTTCACCTCTTTCAGAAGCGGATCGGCGGCTACGAAGCCGGTATTGGCGACAAAGCCCGGCCGCATGAGATCGGCTGCCGAAATCGGCGAGCCGGTCGCGCGCAGACCGAGCCCTGCGAAGCTGTCGAAGATGACGTTGGCGAGGAAAGAGAAGTTGTTGAGGATGAAGGCGAAGGCCCCGACATAGAGCACTTTCTTGATCAGCGACGGGATGACGGCCTTGTCGTCCGCCATGGCCCAGAACAGGCCAGCGAGCGTGATGTCGATGCCGATCAAGATCGTGGTCAGGAACGCAACGTCCGGCCCCAGCAATCCGAAACCGGAATCGATGTAGCTGACGAAGGTCGCTGTGAACTGATCGATAACACCGACGTTGTTCATGGGATGGCTTCCTGAACCCTAGCGGCTGTAACTGCTGCCATCGCCCATGAAGCGCTCGAAGCGCGCGCGGGCCTGTTCCCGTGCGGCGACGGTGCGGGCGCGTTCGAGCGCATCGGCCCGCGCCGAGGCGGCAAGCAAGGTCTGGAGCTGCATGGTCTGCTTGGCAGCGAGCGCCGTGATCTGATTGCCCGCCTGAGCGACCTGGAGGTTGCCGACCGCGCCCTGACTTTCGGAAATAAGCAGGTCGAGCGTCACCGTATCGGCGCGCACCTGATCGACGACTTCGGCCTGGACCTCCAGGCTGTGCTTGAAGCCTTCGCGGGCGAACTGCCAGGCCTCGTGTGCGTCGGCGATGATCCGCGACGTCGAAACCGCGGCGGCGTATTCCTCCGGGAACAGCCGCCGATATTCGCTGTCGACGACCGAGACCTGATAGGCGATGCCACGGGCGCTGCGAATCAGGGCGTCAACCTGGCCGAGCGAGGACCGGAGATCCGCGGCGACGGAGGTCGGCAGGTTCGCCAGATTCTGCGCCTGGTTGAGCAGCATCTGCGCCTCGTTGGCGAGCTGCTGGACCTGGTTGTTGATCTGCTGCAGCGTGCGCGCGGCCGTCAGGATGTTCTCGGCGTGGTTGGCGGGGTCATAGACGACGTCGCCAATGCCGAAGATGGCGTGCGCGTTCTGCACCGGCGCCAGGAACAGCGCGGCCGCCGCGACCGCGGACAAGAGCTTACGTTTCATGGATTTCCTCCGTGTCGGGATGGTTGGGGAATTCGGGGTTGTGCGCGATGAGGTCGGCAGCCCAGTCGAGGCCCCTGGCACGCAGCCACGAGTCCGCGAACTCGTCCTCGCCATGGGCGGCGATGAGCTCGTCCATCAACGCGTGGTTTTGCTTGGTCGACGCAGCGGTAATGGCAAGCGCGACGGGACCGAGGGCGAGCTCGAACAGCCGGTTGCCCTGCCGCGACTGGTAGTAGTAATCGCGCTTCGGGACAGCGCGGGCGATGATCTCGATCTGTCGGTCGTTGAGACCGAAGGCCTCGTAGACCGCCTTGGCCTGGGGTTCGATGGCGCGGTCGTTGGGCAGGAAGACGCGGCTCGGGCAGCTCTCGATGATTGCCGAAGCTATCGAACTGCCCGCGATGTCGGAGAGGCCCTGCGTCGCGAATACCACCGAGACGTTCTGCTTGCGGAGCGTCTTCAGCCATTCGCGGATGCGCGCGGCAAACGCGGGGTTATCCAGAAACAGCCAGGCCTCGTCGAGAATGAGCAGCGCCGGATTCCCGTCGAATTGCGCCTCTAGGCGATGAAAGAGATAAGTGAGCACGGGCGGCACGGCGCCGGCCGCGTGCATCAGCTCCTCCATCTCGAAGCACTGGACAGCGCCCAGTATCAGGCGGTCGTCGTCGGCATCGAGCAAACGGCCGTAAGGGCCTTCGAGCGTGTAGGGCTGGAGCGCCTGGCGCAGCTCGCTACTCTGAAGCAGCGTCGCGAGGCCGGTGAGCGTCCGCTCTGGCGGCGGCGCGGCGGCCAGGTTCGAGAGCGCCGACCAGACGGCGTCCTTCACTTCCGGCGTCACAGCGACGCCTTCATGGGTTAGGAGCCCCAACAGCCATTCCTGGGCGAAGGACCGCTCGGCCGTGAGATCGATCCGGGCGAGCGGCTGAAACGCGAGCGCGTCCTTCACGCCCTCCTTGGCCACGCCGAGATCGAAGAAGGCGCCACCCATGCCGAGCACGGCAGCGCGGGCGGAGCCACCCTTGTCGAAGAAGGTGACCTGCGCGCCTTCATAGCGCCGGAACTGAAGTGCCATCAGTGCCAACAGCACCGACTTGCCGGCGCCCGTCGGTCCCACCACCAGCGTGTGGCCCACGTCGCCGATATGGGTCACGAGCCGGAACGGTGTCGTCTCGTTGGTCCGCACGGTGATCAGCGGCGGGCCGTCCAAATGTTCGTTGCGCGCCGGGCCGGCCCAGGTCGCCGAGAGCGGCATCATATGGGCCAGGTTCAGCGTGTTGACCGGCGCTTGACGGACATTGGCGTAAGTGTGTCCGGGCAAGGACGACAGCCAGGCTTCGACGGCGTTCGCACTCTCCTCGATAGTGGCGAATCCGCGCCCATCGATCGCCCGCTGCGCGGCGCGCAGATTCTCGCGCACCTGCACCTCGTCTTCGTCCCAGACCACGAAGGTCGTGGTGACATAGCCGAAGGACACCAGATCGGCGCCCAGCTCCTGCAGCGCCGCATCTGCGTCGGCCGTCTTGTTGTCGGCGTCGGTATCGACCAGCACCGACTGCTCGTTGGTCAGCACCTCCTTGATAATGGCGGAGATCGACTTGCGCTTGGCGAACCATTGCCGCCGGTAGCGGCGCACGACCTTCACGGCCGTCGCCTTGTCCAAGGGTAGGAAACGCGTGACCCAGCGATATTCGAAGCCGAGATGGTTGAGCGCGTCCAGAAGGCCCGGCGTGGTCGAACCGGGAAAGCCGAGGATGCTCAACACACGAAGATGCGCGCTGCCCAGCATTGGCGCCAAGCCGCCGGTGATCGAGGTGTCGACCAGAACGGCGTCGAGGTAGGCCGGGACCTCGGGAACGGCGATCGCGTGCCGCCTGTTCGAGATGCAGTTGTGTAGATAGGTGAGTGTCTCCTGGTCGCTGAGCGGCGCAACCTCCGGCATGAGCTGGCCCAGAAGATCGAGCGCGCGGTCCGTGCGCTGCACGAAGGCGTCCAGATGGTCGTGGTAGTCGAGACCCCGCTTCTCGGCCGGGCTCTCGATCAGCATCTGCTCCGCCCGGCCGATATTCTCCGCCGGCGGCAGATAGACGAAGGTCAGGAGATAGCTGCTTTCGAAGAGCGCGCCGGTCTCGGTGAAGGCCGCGCGCCGCTCTTCATCAATCAAACGCGAGACCGGATCGGGAAACTCCGAGTGCGGATACTCGCGCGCGGTATGCCGCTCCGCCTCGAAGAAGAGCGCCCAGCCGGAGCCGAAGCGGCGCAGCACGTTGTTGATGCGAGCGCAGGTGGCGACGAGCTCGGCCTCGGTGGCGCTTTCGAGATCGGGCCCGCGAAAACGCGCCGAGCGCTGGAAGCTGCCGTCCTTGTTGAGGACCACGCCGGGCGCCACCAGACACGCCCATGGCAGATAGTCGGCCAGGAGCGCAGGACGCTTGCGGTATTCCGCCAAATTCAGCATGTGAGGTGGCCCTTGTGGCGGATGTGGCGGACCAGCACCTCCATGAAGGCCGGGTCTTTGCGGGCGGCGTAGACGGCGGCCCAATGGCCGACGATCCAGACCGCGATGCCGGCGACCCAGAGCTGGAGGCCCAGGCCCAGCGCCGCCGCCAGCGTGCCGTTCACGATGGCCACGGTGCGCGGCGCGCCGCCCATCAGGATCGGCTCGGTGAGCGCCCGATGCAGCGGGATTTCGTAGCCCTCGACGTTGGTAGCCGGGCTACTCATGCGATGAGCGCTCCGCCACCGAAGGAGAAGAAGGACAAAAAGAATGAGGTCGCCGCGAAAGCGATACTCAAACCGAAGACGATCTGAATCAGCCGCCGAAAGCCGCCCGAGGTCTCGCCGAAGGCAAGCGAGAGACCGGTGATGACGATGATGATGACGGCGATGATGCGCGCGACCGGTCCCTCGATCGATTCGAGGATCGAGGTCAGCGGCGCCTCCCAGGGCATGCCCGAGCCGGCGGCGTAGGCCGGATCGGCACCCGCCAGCGCGAGACCGATGGCGAGGCCCGCCAGCGCGGCATGCCGCAACGGCAAGCGGGTCGGAAATTCAGAAGCGAATAGGTTCATGGACGTCTCCTTTGTTCAGGCCGGGGGCACGAGTTGGACGGGGGTGAGCGGGGTCAGCCGGTAGTCGCCGTCGGCGGTAAGTCCTTCAAGCGCCGCGACGGTCTCGACCCGGCGGCCCGATCCGCGGCCCTTCAGGAACACGACGATGTCGATCGCCTCGGCGATTAGCCGGCGCGGCACGGTGACGACCGCCTCCTGGATGAGCTGCTCCAACCGATAGAGCCCGGCATGTGCGGAATTGGCGTGCAGCGTGGTGATCCCGCCCGGATGGCCGGTGTTCCAGGCCTTCAGCATGTCGAGGGCTTCCTGCCCGCGGACCTCGCCGACGATGATCCGGTCGGGCCGGAGCCTGAGCGTCGAGCGCACCAGGTCGGCGAGCGAGGCGACGCCCGGCTTCGTCCGTAGGCTGACGCAATCTGCGGCGGCGCAATGGAGCTCGCGGGTATCCTCAATCAGGATCACCCTGTCACCGCTCGCAGCGACCTCGGCCAGGAGCGCGTTCACCAGCGTCGTCTTGCCGGAGCTCGTACCGCCGACGATGACGATGTTCTTGGCCATCACAACCGCCTCGGCGAGCGCCTTCGCCTGGAGCGGGGTCATGATGTGCGCCTCGACATAGTCGGTGAGCCGGTAGAGCACGTGCGCGGGCTTGCGGATCGCGAAGCACGGCGCCGGCGCCACCGGCGGCAAAAGCCCCTCGAAGCGCTCGCCGGTCTCCGGCAGCTCGGCCGAGACCACGGGCCGCTCGCGGTGGCACTCCTGGCCGATATGGCTCGCCACCAGCCGGATGATCCGTTCGGTCTCCGCGGCGCCGAGCTCGGCGCCGGTATCGACCCGCCCGTCGCCATGGCGGTCGATCCAGAGCCGCCCGTCCGGATTGACCATCACCTCGATGACTGCCGGATCGGCGAGGGCCGTGGCGATTGCGGGTCCCATGGCGGTGCTCAGCATGGTCCGGTGGCGGTCGATCGTGGCGGGATTGAAGCGGTCAGCCATGGCCGCCTCCATTCGCCGTGTCCTTTGCGTGAGACGTGGTTTCCTTCACGGCGCGCAGGGCGTCGACCTCTTCCTGGGTGAAGAAATCGCTCTCGTCCGCGCTGATCTCTTCGAGCACGTCGCGGATCATGCTCCGGCCGCCCGCGAGGCGGCGTCCGACCTGCGCGACGAAATACTCGAAGCGCTCCTTGCCCAGTGCGCGGGCCGCGTCCTGCTCGGCGCCCGGCAGCGGCGGCGTGATCGTCAGGTAGTAGCGGACGAAAAGCGCGAGGGTCTCGGAGAGAATGGTCTGATCCCTCTCCAGCCGGTCGAACTGGCGCGAGAGGCGGTCGAGCCGGCGGATGATCGCCGCGTCGCGCTGGTCGTCGCGCTCGGGCGAGAGGAAGGCGGCGAGCGCCGCGTCGGTGATCGCGGACTTGGAGGCGCCTGGTCGGCGGGCCGCGGCCGCGAGCCGTTGATCTACCTGATCGGAGAGATAGACGCAGAGACGGGGTTTCACGGGGTTCCCTCCTTCAGAAGCTCGGGATCAGGTCGTCGTCGACCTGATCCATGGCGTGGGCGCGCCGGACGGTGGCGGCGTTGCGCGCGAGCTGGTCCATGCGCCGCGCGTCGGCCGGGTCGAACTCGTCCTCGACCAGGCCCGCATCGGGCGCTCGCTCGGGCTCGGATTTGGCGGGCGTCTCGTCGGGCAGTCCGGGATGGCGCTTCAGGCCGCCATCGTCGTCGTCGCCGCCAGAGACAAGCTCCGACCAGGGCTTGACCAGATCGGCATGGGGCGTGCGCACCTGTCCCGACCAGTCGTCGGCGCGGGAGGGCGGACGGTCCGCATAGGGACCGTCCGCTGGCAGGCCGGGCGGGGGGCACACCCGGCCCGTGAAGTTGGCGTCCTCGTAATAACGCAGCTTCTTGGCCCGGATCGGGGGCTGGCCCGAGACCATGACCAGCTCTTCATCCGGCGGGAGCTGCATGACTTCGCCGGGCGTCAGCAGCGGCCGCGCCGTCTCCTGCCGGCTGACCATGACGTGCGCCAGCCACGGGGCGAGCCGGTGGCCGGCATAGTTCCGCTGGGCGCGCAGTTCGGTCGCCGTGCCGAGGGAATCAGAGATGCGCTTGGCGGTGCGCTCGTCGTTCGACGCGAAGACGATCCGCACATGGCAGTTGTCGAGGATGGCGTTGTTCTCGCCATAGGCCTTGGAGATCTGGTTGAGCGACTGGGCGATCAGGAAAGATCGCACGCCATAGCCGGCCATGAAAGCGAGCGCGCTTTCGAAGAAGTCGAGCCGGCCCAACGCGGGGAACTCGTCCAGCATCATGAGAAGCTGGTGGCGGTGGCGCTTGCCAGGCTGGCCTTCCAACCTCTCCGTCAGCCGGCGGCCGATCTGGTTCAGCACCAGCCGTACCAGCGGCTTGGTGCGCGAAATGTCGGAGGGCGGGATAACGAGGTAGAGCGATACTGGACGCTCGGCGTCCATGAGATCGGCGATGCGCCAATCGCAGGCGCTCGTCGTCTCCGCCACGGTCGGGTCGCGGTAGAGCCCGAGGAAAGACATGGCCGTCGAGAGCACGCCGGAGCGTTCGTTCTCGGACTTATTGAGCAACTCCCTGGCGGCCTGCGCCACCACAGGGTGGACCTGCGGCGCATCGTCCGTCCCCAGATGATTGGTGCTCATCATGACCCTGAGCGTCCGCTCGAAGGAGCGCGACGGGTCGGAGAGGAAGGAGGCGACGCGGGCGAGCGTCTTTTCCTTCTCAGCATAAAGCACGTGCAGGATCACGCCGACGAGCAGCGAATGGCCGGTCTTCTCCCAGTGATTCCGTCTTTCCAGACTGCCTTCCGGATCGACCAGGATATCCGCGATGTTCTGGACGTCGCGGACCTCGAACCGCCCTTTGCGCACCTCCAGAAGAGGGTTGTACTTGGCGCTCTTGGGATCGGTCGGATTGAACAGAAGACAGTGGGAGAACTTCGCGCGCCAGCCGGACGTGAGCTGCCAGTTCTCGCCCTTGATGTCGTGAATGACGGCGGAATGCGGCCAGGACAGAAGCGTCGGGATGACGAGACCGACGCCTTTACCGCTTCTGGTCGGCGCGAAGCACATGACATGCTCCGGCCCGTCATGGCGAAGATAACGGTCCTTCAGCCTACCGAGGAAGACGCCGGCGGGATCGAAGAGGCCGGACTTGTGGATTTCGCTCTTGGTCGCCCAGCGCGACGAGCCATAGGTCGTGACCAGCCGAGTCTGCCGCGCCCGCCACAGCGAGCTTGCGATGGCGACGACGACGCCAAGTACGCCGCCGGCCGCCGCCATCGCGCCCGCTCGGTTGAAGATCGACGGCGCGTAGGGCTCGAAAGCGTACCACCACTCGAATAGCCGCCAGGGGAGGTAGAGCGGATAGCCCGCGATCTCGAACCAGGCCGGGCCGAGACGGGGCTGGTGGCCGAGCTGACCCGCCGTCCATTGTGTCGCGCTCCAGACGGCGCCGATCACGATCGCGAAGACGATCAGGATCTGGCCGATAAGGAGCTTGGTCGGGGTCATCGATCTTTTCCGCTTTGGGAGCCGAAGTCTCGTGAGAAACGGGCAAAAGATCGCGGCGAAATCAGCGTTTAATCAATGCAGAGACTTCCAGCGTCATCCAAGGGCGGACAAATAATCAAATAAAAGCCAGTAACAGCCATCAAAACCCAAGAACATCAGACCTTATTTTTGCATCATCGATCCGCTACCCTATTGGACTGTGTTGGAACGGGCCACGGAGCGGCGTTATCACGCTGAACAATCCGTCCGAAATAGGAGTCTTGGGGGCTGAAAAAGGAGTTGATCGATGCGATTTATGACCCTTGCCCGCCGCTCCGCCTTCATGGGCCTTGGGATGTTCTGCTCGGCGATGATGATAGGCGCGGCGTCTGCGGCAGACCCGGCTTACGACATTCGCAGCTTTGAGGGCGGACCCGCTTGGTTTGTCTATGACGAGCCCGTCGACGTGGCGCTGCACGTCCTTAAGCCCGACGACCCGAAGTGCCACGAGATCGGCGAGATCATCCTTCTCTTCGAAACCCACGCTCAGTTGCGCGACGACGACCTAATTGAGGCCTCAGCACTTACCGGCATGAACCGCTATGCCGAGCTTTGCCGGTCGCTCGGCGGCAATCCCTCCAACCAACGCAAGGTCGTCGGGATCGTTGTCGGCGAGGGCGACCCGGACAGCCAAGGGCGGGTGATGGGCATTGCCCGAGTTCTCGACGCCATGGTCTCTTCGCTCACCGGCGAGTACCAGCTTTGGGTCCAACGCAACGCCGTGGCCACCGCCGAGTCTAGCCAAGCGGCCGCGTCCGAGCGGGATGAACAGCGGACGGTTCTGGAAGCCGAGCAAGAGGCTGCCAAGCAAGAGCGCGCCGCAGAGATCGCCGAACTTCGAGCGACGTATGACGCGGCGCTCGCGGAAAGCATGGCAAGCGCACAGCCGTCAGGGCTGGTTGGCCGGATTGCCGGCGGCGACCGCGCAGCGCTCACCGGCGCCTGGTCGGGTAGCCAGGCCGAATGCGCCAAAGAGCGCGTCGTCATGTTCGAGGACAACGGAACCGGAACGGTTGAGTGGTGGCGCTCATCGCATGAGGATGTCGGGCTTCTACCCTGGCGCACGGGCCAATGGGAACTGCGCGATGGTACCGTCATCATGAGCTTCGACCACCGCGTCGAATATGACCGCTTCCTTCAGCTTCTCCAGTCGGGCACCATCAGCGAAACGGCTCAATTCGACCTCAAGAATGTCAATGGCTCGGAGCTCAGGCTCGCTGCGACCAGCGGCGGGTTCTCGCCGGAGGCATTGTTCCTCGGCGGCGCGGAGAAGCTGTTCGTGCGCTGCTCATCCTGAGGTTTGCGGTGCAGAAATGCTACTTAACAACAATGCCTTGCACGGAGTATGTCCGGTGATCCAACGAAAGTTCTATCCCAATGTCCTTTAGGAAAAAGAAGCCAACCGTCTCCGCACCATCGACGCCAGTTGGTCTTCTTCCGCTCCTCACCCGCCGCAGCATCCCAGACGCGATGTCTCACCAAAAGGACATGCTGGCGGCCTATGCTGAGGAAATGGTTGAGATCCCGGACGTGGCGATGCAGTTGCCGACTGGAAGCGGCAAGACGCTGGTCGGACTCCTGATAGCCGAATGGCGTCGCCGCAAATTCAAGGAGCGGGTAGTTTATCTCTGCCCAACGCGGCAGCTCGTTCATCAGGTCGTTGAGCAGGCCGAAACCGAGTACGGCATCGACGCAGTCGCGTTTACTGGATCGAAGCACAAGTATTCGCCTGCGGACCGCTCCGATTATATGACGCGGACCAAGGTAGCGGTTACGACCTATTCGAGCCTCTTCAACACGCACCCCTTTTTCGATGACCCTGAAACTATCCTACTCGACGACGCCCATGCAGCTGAAAACTACGTCGTCAAGATGTGGTCGCTCGAAGTTCCAGTCGGCGATGAGCGCTACGCGTCGCTACACGCAGCGCTTTCGGGCATCTTCAAAGAGCATATTTCGGGGCTGTGCTATCGTCGGCTGACAGGCGATTGGGAAGATCGCTTTGATGCGACATGGGTCGACAAGCTCCCGACTGAGACCGTGTCGGAGCTGACGGACCGGATCGTGGACGTCCTGGACGCCCATGAAGATATCACTGACGATGTGAAATTCACCTGGTCGCTGCTTCGAGATCATTTACACGCCTGCCATATCTATCTCGCATCGCGTGAAATCCTGATCCGCCCGCTTGTACCGCCAACTTGGACGCATGCGCCGTTCCAGCACGCCAAACAGCGCATCTACATGTCAGCGACGCTAGGCGCGGGCGGCGATCTCGAACGTCTAACAGGCCGTGAGAAGATCGCTCGCATCGAAGCGCCGGAGAACTTTCGTAAGGCAGGCGTCGGCAGGCGATTCTTCATGTTTCCAGGACTGTCCCTGGAACCCGACGCTTGCGAACGACTCCGTAAGAGGATGCAAAAACACGCTGGACGCTCGGTAGTGCTAACGCCCCACGGCGCCGCGGCTGAGGCGATTGCTAACCAGTTCAAGGACGAGGATGGTTTCAAGATCTTCGCAGCCGAAGATATCGAAGCGTCAAAGAAAGCCTTTGTGGAATCCGGAAAGGCGGTCGCGATCATGGCGGGGAGGTTCGACGGCATCGACTTTCCGAATGACGACTGCCGCCTACTCTGCCTCGACGGCCTTCCAAAGGCGACAAACGCGCAGGAACGCTTTCTGATGAGCAAGATGGGCGCGTCAGCACTCTTGAATGAGCGCATGCAGACCCGAATTCTGCAGGCGGCAGGGCGTTGCACACGCGCATTGCAGGATCGATCTGCGGTCTTCGTGACCGGCAGTGAGTTGTTGGACTACCTCACCAACGAGAAGAACTGGCGGCATTTCCATCCGGAACTACAAGCCGAACTCGCCTTCGGCGTCCTACAATCAAAGGGCGTTAAAGCTGTCGACATGATGGAAAACTTCAAAAGTTTCTTCACGAATGACGACGATTGGGAGGAAGCTAATAGCGATATCGTCGACGATGCTTCGGATCGTCTGCAGGAGCCTTTTCCGGCGATGGACGAGTTGGAAGCTGTCGTTCCCTATGAAGTGCGGTATCAGAAAGCCCTATGGGGCGAGCACTATGAGCGCGCGCTTGGCGAGGCCCGCACCATTATTTCCAAGCTCAATGCGCGGTCCTTGAGCGGTTATCGAGCCCTCTGGCACTACCTCGCAGGTTCCACCGCTCAGAAATTGAGCGTCGATGCGGGCGATCAGTACGACAAGATCGCGCGAGAGCAGTTCGCGGCAGCGGTTAACACTGCGCCCAATATCCCTTGGCTTGTGCAGTTGATGCGCGGCGAAGCCGCTCCGCCGGGGAGCCAATCTTCGCTTTCTGTGGACATTATATCTCAGGTCGAGCGCATTGAGGGTGTTCTTCTTGCCTTGGGGACCGCTGACGACAAGAAGTTTGAAAAGCGGGCGAAGGCCATTCTCGAAGGACTTACCGACGCAGATAGGCTTGAGGAGGCACAACGTCAGCTCGGCGAGCTCCTTGGCTTTGTCGCCGGCAACGGGAAGGGCGATGCCGACCCGGACCCGTGGTGGCTTGGCGATACGAAAGGGCTCGTTTTTGAAGATCACGCTAAAGGCGCTGCAACCACAGTGTTTGGAGCTAATAAGGCGAAACAAGCTGCCGGGCACCCAGCTTGGCTCGATGAATATTGTCCTGAGGCGGAGGGAGTGGACGTGTGTGCTGTTGTGGTAACTCCGTGTACGAGGGCCGGGAAAGGTGCGAAACCCGCGCTTAAAGAATTACGGTACTGGGCGCTGGACGACTTTCGAGGGTGGGCGAAAGAAGCAGTCAACACCGTGCGCAGCCTAAAGGCTTCGCTTCCACAGGAAGGCGATCTCTATTGGCGTCAGGAGGCGGCAGAAAAGCTCGCGGCAGCTGACCTAACGCTAGACGCTATTCTAGCCATGTTGCCTGTAGCCACCGATGCAATGACGATCTAGGAAAAATGAATTGCGGAAGTATCGCCACTTGGTTGAATGACAGGTTGCGCCAGCTACTAGATCATCAACTAATCTCGACCCCGCGCCTCTTTCCAAAGTCGAACGAGACGGACGAGCCGCGCACGATGCCGCTTAGAGCCTTTCCACGCTGGCGTTCCAGCGCGGCCCGCCAGGGAACGAGCGTAAACTCCCTCGATTTCTCGATGACGGCGAATTTGCCGCTGGCGAGCCGGAGCGGCCGCCGGTAGACGCCCTCGATGCGCACGCCGTCGAGCGGGTCGACGAACGGCTTGCGGAGCTCCTTCGATAGCCTTTCGACTGCGGCGCTCATCTCCCGGCTGCGAAGCTCGGTCAGCAGATTGCGTTGATAAACAGTCCGACCGCTGCTCTCTTTGGCAAGGCCTTGGGCCAACAACCAGCGACGGCGGCGCTCCATGGCATCCTGCGCTTCCCTTCCGAAACCGCTGTCCCGCAATGGTTCCGGCCGGTCGGACATGAGTTGACGGTCCAGCCAGGTCGCGCCTTGCGCCTCAACCATCTGTTCCAGCGTGACGCTCGACATGAGCACCAGGCGTGCCGGTTGCGGCATCCGGTTGCGCTCTTCGTAGCCGCGCACCTTGTCGAGGAAGTCGTCCGGGATCGCCCAGGAGCCGTCGGCAGAGCGTTCCGCGAAGCCCGCTCGGCGCATAGCCTCCAGCCGCCGGACATGGGCGCGGACATACTCGGCCGACGCACGCGGATTGGCGGCGCGGTGCAGCGCCTCGCTGTAGAGGCCGCCACTCTGTTCGGCGATATCTGCGATGGTCCGGTCCGCGCGCCGCGGTTCCACTGCCTTGGCTTCGACCGCGACGATCCTGCCGGGCCCGTAGTCGCCCGGATCGGCAAGTTCCCCCACTTCGGCATAGTGCGTGCGCCCGTCGGTTCCGTCGACGATCAGATAGTGCCGGTCGTGGAGTTCGTCGGAGAGCCCGCGCGCCACGACACGACCGATAATCCGCGCGTTCGGCTGCGATGGATCGAAGATCGCATGATCGGCGCCCGGACGCTCAACGCCCGCGCCCCGCATCTCCCGGTGCATGGTGCGGATGATGTCGCCACGGGTGCCCATATCGCGCAGTGACGTTTCAAGTCCCTTCGCCAGCCGCCAGCGCTTGGCCCCGGCCGGTTCGGCGAGGCCCATCCGTTCAAGCGTCTGGAGGCGGCCGATCTTCAGCGTGTGCTTGAAGCGAGCGAAGCGCCCATCGGGCTCGCGGCACAGGTCGGCCACGCCGTCTTCCGCTTGCGCCAGGATTTCACGGTCGAGCCGCGTGAAGCGCTCCTGAGCCACCTCGCGCGCGTAACCCTGCTGGATTTGAAGTTCGCTGACCGGCCCGAGCTCCAGGGTCAGAAGCTCGCTCGCCCGTTCGCGGATGCCGTGGGCGATATAGTCGCGCGCGATCACCAGGTCCTGGCCCAGCTCGTCCTTGCCGCGCAGCACGATATGGGTGTGCGGGTTGTCGGTGTTGAAATGATCGACCGCCACCCAGTCCAGGCGGGTGTCAAGATCGCGCTCCATTCCGGCCATCAGGTCGCGCACGAAGGGCTTGAGGTCGCCGAGCTCGGCCCCGTCCTCCGGCGAGACGATGAAGCGGAACTGGTGGCGGTCGCCGTCGCTGCGTTCCAGGAACTTCTTGCCGTCGGCTTCGTCGCTTGCCGCGTCATAGAGCCGACCCGGCTCGCCGTCGCGCGTGACGCCGTCGCGCTGAATGTATTTGAGGTGCGCCTTCACGGCCCCAATGCCTTGGCCCCGGAGCTTGACAAGCCGCGTCTTGACGATGACGCGCCGCCGGCCGGTAATTCGCCCGCGCCGTACTGCCGCGCCCGTGCCCCATCCGCCGCCACGACCGATTCGTGCTCCGCTGAACACCAAGCCGCCGCCACGTCGAAATCCCGGACCGGCGAGACTGGCCGAATGCAGCACCCGCTGCAGATAGGTCTTTGCCTTCTTGTCGCCCCGGGAGCGGATCTTCCCGAACTTTGGTTTGAAACGGTCTTCGCTGTCTGTGGCCATAAGAGTCGAGATCAGCGCCCGCAGCGACGAAAACAAGGTAACATCATGAATGTGCCAATCGGCTCAGTGGCTTGCGCAAAAACGGGGAGTCATCAAAACCGCCTTGGCGCTAGAAAAGAGATGTGCAGACAAGGCATTGGGCGTCTTTGACGCCATTGCTTTTATCTTGCCCTCCGCTGCCGCAGACCCCTCCAACGCTTCATCTCCTTCCTCACGCTGGATCAGCATGGTTTGTCGTTCCATCAGGGCAGACGCAATCTCGTCGCCCTACCGATAATCATCCGCCGATCCACCGGCCCGAAATAGCGGCTGTCGAAGGAGTCCGGATGGTCCAGGAGCAGGAGAACACGTCGTCCGTGAAGCACGTAGCAGCCACGCCAGACGGGCATTTCGCGACCCGATCCATCGCGGATTTGCGCCACCGCAACGGTCACGTCATCAATCTGAATCTCGCGGTTTCGACGACAGACGACGTCTCCATTTGCGCCCGCAATTCGTTTGATTAGCGGGACATCCGGGAGCAGATATCCGCGTTCGACGACAAGGTTTCGCATGCTATCGGGTACCTGCACGAGCACATAATCGCCTCGTTCCGCAGGCCGATCGTCGATCCAGTAGAGCCCGATCGGCGCGCTTTCGGAGCTGTTGTAAATCAGCTTCGTCGGCAAGCTCGCCAACGATGTGACGACCAGCGCCAGCACTGGAAGGCCGGTTGCAATCAGAGTGAGACGCCTCATGGCGTCACCGCCTTCGCCGCCAGAAACGCTGCATGTTGACCTTCGGAATAGGGCGCGACTGGCCGAGACGTGGCGATCCGATTGTGAACATGATGGTAGTAGTCTGGCGATACCTCTGGCGGCTCAAATCCGGCCGCTTCGAGGACATCAATCTGCGCTAGCAAGCGCTTGACCTTGGCCTTGCCGGTGGTCAGCACCAACACTTGCCCGCCCGGGTCGACGCCTTCGATGCGACTCAGCAGTACCGCCGGCGCCATAGCCTGTATGATTGTGAAGCGCCAATCCTGGGTCCCGAACTCGTTGGCCCGCCACCGCACGTAGCCGAACACCCGACCTGGCGCGAAGAACGCCATGGCCCGCCGGCGGTCCAGATCCAGCCATTGGTCCGGTTCGCCGAACCGCAGCCAGTAGTTCGCAAACTCCGGATAGAAGGCGATCTGGACGCAGGTCAGATGCTCACACATCCGAGGTCGAACTCCGCTTGCGCAGGTCTGACCAGGCGTTCAGGTCATCGATGTGATAGCGCACGTATCGGCCGTGCTTGCGGTACTCCGGCCCGCCCCCATAGACACGCATCTTCTCCAGCGTGTTGGGTTTGAGGCCGAGAAACTCCGCAGCTTCTCTCGTGTTCAGAAACGTCTTGTCCGGCCTATTATCGAGCGGAGTATCCATCTGCGTCCACCTGGTTCCAGCAAGATCTTCAAGCGGAAACCAGCGTGAACCAACCCTCGGCATCGCAGGAGAGTCGGAATCGCGTTCTTGCAGATCGAACCACCTTGCGCAGCGGATTGGCGTTCTCAGCCACCTATTTCAGAAGGTCGCGGTAACCGCCTTTCATCAGCTGATGGCCCTTCCGGAATACACGAACGATACGGCTCTTCATCCAGCCGTGCCCACCAGACCAGTCCTGCGCTACGCGCCCAGGCCCGAAGATGACCTCTGCGATTTCCCGGTGGGAGGCACCGTGACTCGCCCCGTCGAGAGCGATTAGCGCGTTGCGAAGACCGAGAGATTGTTGTCCACCGAAGGGAGGCATGGTCGCGCCCACCCTGCTGATACAAGTCGGCCAAGGACTTCAGGGACCGGCTGCCCCGTTCAATTGCCGAAAAGCCCCCGACCACCAGGCTGATCGCCAAGGGATCGATCGCGATCGAATCTCCATCACACTGAAGCTGAACCAAGCGCCCTCGACTGCGCAATAGAAGCGACTGCTCGCCGCTAACCGGATCGAGGACCGCCTTTTGGCATTGCAGGTCCTTCAGAGAAACGGCAGCGCTCCAACCGGGCCTAGCGTGTCGACGAACGTAGGCTCTGAGCACACCAGGAAAGACATCCGACAACCAGAAGACGTCGGCTTCAAGTCCGTTCAGCGAGGGGTCCACGAAAGGAACAGAGGCCCCAGGCCTCCGCCCGGGAAAACCGCTTTCTTAGCCGGATGACCTTCACGTCGGACCGGAGACGAATCGCATCGACGTGCCCCGCCCGCGACCGCAACCAGTCACGGCAGTAGCTCCCGTCTCGGCGTAGGAACTCCCAGGCCCAGGACGAACGCGTGTGAAACTGCGTATAGTCATAGACTTGAAGCGGGATCGGCCAAGTCTGCAACAGCTGTCTTAGGGGATGCATTTGCCGCCTCCATGGCGCTGGACGGCCGACTCCGGCCGTCCGTTTCTCCAGACCACCCCCAAATTCCGATCAGGCTTTTATCCATCTCCCTTCACCCCACGCTGCCCGGTTTCTTAATCGAGCCACTAAAGGATTATGCCCGCATTAGTAGCGCACGAATGTGACCAAACCGTGTCCATTCTCGTTGTTTCACTAAGCCTTAGGCCAGGCGCTTGAGAGAAACTCAGACCTGTTCCCAGCAAGTCGAGCACGCCCCGAGGCCACGTCAAGGCGGGCCTGAAGGCCCCCGCCTTCGGCGGCTGTTGGCCTTGACCCGACCTCTCAACGGGCGCGCTTGTTGGCTCCCAAGAAGTCGACGGACAGCCGCGGCTCGCATGAGCCACTGATCTTCGAAGACATCAATCACCCGACCCAAGTGCAGCAATGCTCCCGCGCCCGAAGGCGCGGGAGCCGTGGTGAGGCCGTCAGTCGGCCGGGTTCCAGATGACCGCGAAGACGTCCGGGTCGTCCTGGCCGGCGGCGCGGCCGAGGTTGGCGTAGAGCTTACGGGGGCCGAACTCCGGCGTCGCCAGGCTCAGGCTGACGTACTCCTTGCCGGAGGTCTCGCCGGTGCGGCGCCAGCCCGCGCCGATCTCGACGCCCTGGGCCATGACCCGATAGTCGGGCTGGTTCTCGGCGCTCTTGGAGCGGTTCGGCACGATCTCGATCTCGGCTCGGATGCTGAGGGTCTTGAGATGTCCCTTGAAACCGCCGTTCTCCTGCTTGGTGACGTAGCCGATAGCTGCCATTGATCTGTCCTCCGTTTCGGGCAGGGGGCCCATCCCCCTGCGATGCCAGACCGTCGATGGCGGGCGGAGGGCCGGTGAACCGCGAAGCGGCCGAAGCGACAGCGGAGGACCCGACCGGGTGGCTTTTTTGAGAGCGAAGCGGGCGCGAGGAATACGCCGCAGCCCTCGAAGAGGGCGAAGGCGTAAGGGGAAAAAAGCTACCTGCGACGGTTTCGCCGGACCGGCACCAGCCATAGGTCTGAACGGCACGCAGGGGGATGAGCCCCGCCCGTCAGAATGACAAAACACGGCAGGTCGCCTTCGTAGCAAAGCATGAAACGGGCTTTTCCGGCCCATTGGACCGGCGAGTTCCGAGCTCAGAATCTGCACGACTATCTACGCGCCCGCACTGAAGCGCGGCTATCTCTACAAAGTCATGGATTTGCGGCGGGACTTGTGCCGGGTAGCCTCAGACTGGGCTGACCTCAGCGAAAGGGAACGCACAGCCTGAGCCTGGCGACGCCGGAGTTCGGCCCCGCAAGCTCCGTTAGGTCACGGGGCTACGTTCTGCTGGCATCGCCCAGACGGAAGCGGTTGCTGCAGGCCCATTCCTGCCCCCGGAGCGGACTGAGCAGCGAGCGAATTGCGGTCGACAGAGATACAGGCCACGGTGAAGATGCCAAGATGTTGGAGATGCTGAGACGAGAACGCCTGCTTCTGGTCCTGGAGCTCGCAGCCGTGGCCGTGGGACTTGCCATGGTCGTCGTGCCGGCTTGGCTTCTGTCGGGCGTCCTGGAGGACGAGGCAGACGCAGGGCGCAAGCTCCATATCGGCGTGAACTACGAGAAGTGCACCGAGGCCCGCGAGCCCTTGCTATCACTTCGAAGAAGCAGCGAGGACGCCGTGGCGGTCGAGCTGCACTTCGTGAATTGGCGGTCATTCGCCGATAGCTGCGAGCGCCTCTCCATCGACGTA
>JAKSDN010000631.1 GCA_022360075.1 Kiloniellales bacterium
GCTGAGGCCGGCCAGCAGGATCAGGAACATGAGCGGCGTCCATTCCCAGATCTCGGCGATCATGACCGCGACCATCGCCAGGTTCACGTCGCTCAGCCAGTTGATCTCGACGGGAAAGCCCAGGACGCGGCCGATCAGGTCATTGATCGGCCCGGCCTGCTGAAACATGATGAAGAACATGTAGCCGACGACGGCCGGCACCACCATCATTGGCGTCAGCAGGATCGTGTAGAACAGCGTCTTGCCCGGGAACTTGTCGACGAAGAGCGTGGCGATGCCCAGGCCGATCAGGAACTGGGCCGGCACGCAGACGATGACGATCACCAGCGTGCGCCAGATCGCTCCCCACATGCGGTCGTCTTGAATCAGATCGACGTAGTTCAGGAACCAGTTCCAAGACTCATAGGCCTGGTACCAGGGCACGCCGTCGAGCGGTGTCCACCACGTGAGGCTGACGTAGATCTGCATCAGCAGCGGGAAGACGACGATGAAGACCAGGAGAAGCTGAGCCGGCAGGGCCATCAGGTTGCCGACGCGCCGGCCCTCCTGCTCGAGCGGCAGCTCTTTTTCGTTTTGCGGTGCGCTCGCCGCAGGTTCGACCTGGTCCATTGCCGACAGGCCGGTCACTGCTTGAGCGCTCCGAAAGTCAGGCCACGCACCAGATAGCGCTGGATGGTCATGCCGAGGATCACCGGTGGGATCGCGGCGATCAGCCCGAGCGCCGCTTTCATGCCATAGAGCTGGCCGCCCATCGCCGTCGCCAGCGCGTTCATGTAGACCGGGATCGTCACCCAGTCCTTGCGGGTCAGCAGCAGCGCCATGATGTAGTCGGACCAGTTGAGGATGAAGACGAAGAGGACGGTGCTGGCGAGCCCGGCTTTCACCATCGGCAGCGTAACTTTCCAGAACACCCGAAAGCGTGAGCAGCCCTCGACCAGCGCCGCTTCCTCGATCTCGATCGGCACCTCGTCGAAGAAGGTCTTCATCAGCCAGAAGGAGAAGGGCAGCGTGACGATCGCGTAGATCAGCGCGAGGCCCCACCAAGTGTCGATCATGCCGAGATAGGCCCACATGATCATGACCGGGATCATGACGGCGAGCGGCGGAAAGAGCCGGAGCTGGAGCACCGAGAGCGGCAGGTTGCCCGCGACCTTGAAGCGCGAGACCGCATAGGCGCCGAGCGTGCCGACCACGACGGCGATGATCGTGCCCAAGCTCGCCGTGACCAGGCTGGCGAAGATCGGGCGCCCGGCGGTGCGGTCCAGGCTGACGATCAGGCCCTCGGTCTCGCCGGTGAAGATGTACTCGAAGTTGCCCCAGGTCGGCTCCTTGGGCCACCAATGCACGGCGCCAGCGGCGGTGGTCCACTCGTTGAAGGGCTTGAAGGCCATCGAGGCCATCCACAGGATCGGCAGCAGGGCGATCGCGGTGGACAGCAGGATGATGGCGTAGCGGAGCGCTTCCTGGACGAGGCTGCGGGTCACGGGACCGGCTCCCGACGGGGCGGCCAAAACTGGCCGCCCCGCTTCGGGCCCTGCATCAGGCTTCGTCGATGAGCGTCGGCCAGGCCGCGCGGCTCGCCCGGATCGCCTCGATCGTGCGGTCCTCGCCCTTGCGCCGGATGATGCGCTTCCAGCGCCTGGCGCAGTCCTTCATCGCATCCTCGGCCGACTTCTGGCCGGTCAGCGCGGCCTGCAGCTCCTCGTCCAACGCATTGTCCATCGCGGTCTGGCCGGCGAAGTTGAGCGTCGGCGCGGAGCGGCTGATGGTCTCGCGGATCACCGGCACCAGGTAGTCGTGGTAGGTCTGGACCACCAGCGGCTCGTCGAGGTTCGCCTTCTGGAAGGGGTCGAAGTAGCCGCCGGGGTTGCCGGCCATCCAGCTGAAGGTGCGCGTCGAGCTCAGCCACTGCAGGAACAGGTAGGCCGCTTCCGGATGCGCGCTCTGCGAGGAGACCTCGGCGTTGATGTTGTAGTAGATCACCGAGCGGCGCACGAGCTTGCCGTCGTGCATGCGCCCCGGCGGCAGATAAGCACCGAGGTTGCCGGCGATCGGCGAGGCCGGCGTGCCGTCGGCGTTCATGCGGTCGTAGAACTTGGCCAAGTTGGTATAGGTCGAGATGTGGGCGGTCAGCCCGTTGGCCATGCCGCCATAGGCCTCGGCGTAGGTCCAGGACAGGATGTCCGGGTGCGACCACTGCTTCAGGGCCAAGTGCTCCTCGGCGCATTGGATGCCGAGGTCGCTGTCGAGGTTCGGGTTACCGTCGTCGTCGAACCAATAAAGGTTGGGCGCGGCCATGCTGGCGAAGCGCGCGTAGAAGGTCGGCAGGCCCCAGAAGGGGCTCATCATGTTGCCGTTGCCGTACATGGCGCCTTCGCCGATGCCTTGGGCGCCGGTGAAGAACTCGGAGATGTGGTCCGACTCTTCCCAGGTCCGGGGCGGCGCGAGGGAATGGCCGTACTTGTCCTCGAAGGCCGCGCGATGCTTGGGATCTTCGTAGACGCTCTTGTTATAGACCCAGGTCTGGAAGTCGCCGTCCAGCGAGACCGAGTAGTACTTACCATTGTACTTGTAGAGCAATTCTTCGATCTGGGGCGAGGGCGTGCCGCGCTCCGGGTCGCCCCAATCGGGCTGATACTTGTCGACGAACTCGCTCAAGTCGGCCGCGCCCTTGGCCTCGACCAGGTCGCCGAGGTTGTTCCAGGGTTGGGTGTAGATGTCGTAGGCCGCCGAGCTGGTCGTGACGTCCTGGAGCACCCGGGTCCAGATCTTGTCGGCCGGGGCGCCGACGATATCGATCTCGACGCCGGTCTCGCGCTCCCAGACTTCCTTCACGCTTGGCGCCCCTTCGGGGAAGGGCTTCGTGATCTGGCCGATGGCGCCGTCGGTCAGCAGCATCACGATCTTCTTCGGCGCCTTGCCGTCGGCGACCAGGCGCTTCATGCCCTCGATCGCGCGGCCCTCCGACATCGACTCGTTGTATTGAAATCGCTCCGCGCCCGCGAAGCCGCTGGGGCCGCCGGTCATGCCTTCGGCCAGGTCCGACTGCGCGCCGGCCGGGCGAACGAAACGGGGGTTGACGCCGAGCGCGGCGGTCGTCACCAAGCCGCCGACGCCGGCCTTCAGGGTATCTCTACGTGTCCACCTCATAGCTGCAGTGCCTCCCAATCCCTGCGATCAGATGTTCTTATTGATCTTTTGCTCGATTGTATTCTAGGCTCTCGTTCGTACGCAAGCCGTTTCATAATCGGTGTTAGAGCGGATTGGAGAGGGAGGCGACCCGATGGCCTATCGGATCGAGGCGGTGCTCGACTGCGGCAATCATCTCGGCGAAGGGCCAATCTGGGATGTCGAGGAGGGGCGTCTCTATTGGGTCGATGGAACCGGCCGCAGAGTTGGCAATCCTAACGTGTGGCGGCTCGACCCGCGTAGCGGCAAGGTGGACAACTGGTCAATCGATCATGACGTCGGTGCGATGGCACTGCGCAAGGATGGCGGCGCCGTTCTCGCGCTGGACGACGGCTTCTACCTCTTCGATTTCGATAGCGGTCAGCTCGATCTCATCGAGCAGGTCGAGGCCGAGCAAGCGCGCACGCGGCTGAACGACGGCAAGTGTGATCGCCGTGGGCGTTTCTTTGCCGGCGGCATGGACGACAAGGAGGAGCTGAAGATCTGCGGTCTCTATCGCCTCGATCCCGACTTGAAGATAAAACAAGTAGATCAAGGCATTATCTGCTCGAACGGGCCCTGCTGGAGCCCGGACGACCGCACGTTCTATTTCGCCGACACCTTCCAGGAGGAGTTCTGGGCCTACGACTATGACATCGAGACCGGCGATCTCTCGAACCGTCGTGTCTTCGCCTCGACTGACGATGACATCGGCGTTGCCGACGGCTCGACCGTCGACGCGGAAGGCTTCATGTGGAATGCCCAGGTGATCGGCGGCGAGCTCGTGCGCTATGCGCCGGACGGCTCGGTCGAGCGGCGCATCGGCATGCCGGTGCGCAACGTCACCTCGCTGACGTTTGGTGGTGATAATCTCGACGAGATCTATGTAACATCGATGGCGCGGGTCGCGCATCCCGCGGTCCATGATATGTTCGTCAAAGAGGTCAGACCCCAGTTCGGCGCCGGCAGCC
Source organism: Kiloniellales bacterium (assembly GCA_022360075.1). The sequence goes on from JAKSDN010000631.1 coordinate 4,140, forward strand.
TGTTCAAGGTCACCGGTCTGGGCATTCGGGGGCTACCGGAACCACGTTTCGCCGGCTGATCGGATGCGCGAAGGACTCGCCCGTCGAGCAGAAATCCCATAGAGTTAAATGAGTTTCTGATCAATAAGGAGCGCGGACCTAAAACACGCCACGCAAGACCCACAAACAAAAACAAAGACACCGTCGAAGGGCCCCGAGCCCGCGGGAAACGAGGGAGGATCAAAGCTGTCATGTATCCGTCACCCATTGACGATTACCACCGGCCGTCCACGATTCAGGAGGCGGTGAGCGCCATCTCGAACGGCGGCGATGAAGCTTTTTTCATCGCTGGTGGACAGAGCCTGATGCAGGCCATGAAAGCGCGCCTGGTCCAGCCGCGCTGTCTGGTGGATCTGCAAGGCGTCGCCGAACTGCAAGGCGTGAGCTACAACGGCAGCGTCAAGATCGGCGCTATGACCCGCTACGTCGTGCTCGCCAATGAGACCGGGCTGGCGCCGGCCTATGCGGCGATCGTCGACGCCGCCGCCCATGTCGGCGACCGGCAGGTGCGCAACCGCGGGACGATTGGTGGCAGTGTCTGCTGGAATTATCTGGCCGCCTGCATGCCGGCGGTCGCGCTCGGCCTCGGCGCCAAGATGAATCTGATGTCGAACGGCGGCAGCGAGCGGGCGCTCTCGGCCGACGACTTCATCGGCGCGCCGCTCGAGACCGCGCGCGAGGACGGCGAGCTTCTGGTCTCGCTTGAGCTGCCCAAGCCGCCGGCCGGCGCCGGCAGCGCCTACAAGAAATGGGCGCTCTTGACCGACGGCCTGCCGGTGATCGGCGCTTGCGTCTACGTCGAGACGGATGGCGGGAAGTGCACGAAGGCGCGGGTCGCCTTCGGCGGCTTGGCCTCCGGGCCGAAGCGTTCGGAAGCGGCCGAGGGCAAGCTGGTCGGCTGCGCGGCCGGCGACGGCGAGGCGATCGCCGCCGCCATGGACGCGGCGTCGGGAGAGCTCGAAACCCAGGGCGACCTCTGGGCCGATCCGGCCTACCGCAAGCACCTTATCGTCACGCTGGGCGCCGAGATGGCGGCCACCGCGCTCGGCCGCGCGGCCGGCTGATCCGAGCAGGTCCGATCAGGGAGCCAATCCATGAGCACCAAGAAAGTCACCATTACGATCAACGGCGAAAGCTTCGAAGAAGACGTGCCGATCCGCATGCTGCTGAGCGACTTCATCCGCGACCGCGCCGGGCTGACCGGCACCCACATCGGCTGCACCTACGAAGGCGTCTGCGGCGCCTGCACGGTCCAGCTCGACGGCGAGGCGGTGAAGAGCTGCCTGGTTCTCGCCGTGCAGGCCGACGGCCACGCCGTGACCACCGTCGAGGGCCTCGCGACCAACGGCGAGCTCGGCACGATCCAGAAGGCCTTCAACGAGCATCACGCGTTGCAGTGCGGCTACTGCACGCCCGGCA
>JAKSDN010001454.1 GCA_022360075.1 Kiloniellales bacterium
CACGACGAGTGGGACTATGACGGCGTCAACGAGATGATGCTGGTCGACATGGAGGTCAAGGGCGAGCCCCGCAAGGCGCTGGTCCACTTCGACCGCAACGGCTTCGCCTACACCATGGACCGGGAGACCGGCGAGCTGCTGGTGGCCGAGAAGTTCGACCCGGCGGTGAACTGGGCGACGCATGTCGACATGGAGACCGGGCGGCCACAGGTCGTGGCGAAATACTCAACCGCCCAGAACGGCGAGGACGTGAACACCGAGGGCATCTGCCCGGCGGCGCTCGGCACCAAGGACCAGCAGCCGGCGGCCTATTCGCCGCGCACCGGCCTGTTCTACGTGCCAACGAACCATGTCTGCATGGACTACGAGCCGTTCCGCGTGTCGTACACGGCCGGCCAGCCCTATGTCGGCGCGACGCTGAGCATGTATCCGGCGCCGGGCGGCACGCATCTCGGCAACTTCATTGCTTGGGATGCCGACAAGGGCGAGATCGTCTGGTCGCTGCCCGAGCCCTGCTCGGTCTGGAGCGGCGCGCTCTCGACCTCGGGCGGCGTGGTCTTCTACGGCACCCTCGAGGGCTACCTGAAGGCCGTGGACGCCGACACCGGGGCCTTGCTTTACAAGTTCAAGACCCCCTCGGGCATCATCGGCAACGTCATGACCTACGTGCATGACGGCAAGCAGTATGTGGCCGTGCTCTCGGGCATCGGCGGCTGGGCCGGCATCGGCCTGGCGGCCGGCTTGACCGAGGACACCGCCGGTCTTGGTGCGGTGGGCGCCTACAAGGCTCTCAGCAACTACACCAACCTCGGCGGCCAGTTGACGGTCTTTGCACTGCCGAACTGAGCATCGCTCAGAGGTGTGACCGGCCCGGCATCCCGCTCTCGGGGTGCCGGGCCATCTCTGACGGGGCGAAGACGCCCGGGCGCAGCGCCGGATGCGACGCGTCGGGCGTTGCCCGGTCCCCAGAACACAAGAAACGATCACGGCGCATGTGGCGTATAACTTGCATCGTCTGCGGGGCGAACAACGGGTTCGGGGCCGGCCGAAGGCGAGGCTGGCCCAAGCGAACGACAAAAAGGGAGAACGATCATCGATGAGGCTTGACGGTATGAGTTGGCGGTCGCTGGCGCTGGGCGTGGCGGTGGTCATGGTGCTGCTGGTACCGCAGAGCGACGACGTGGCGGCACAGGACGAGGAGAAGCCCTATCGCATCAGCGAGGACGGCGTGGTCGACTGGTACACCTTCAGTGGCTTTCGTCGCTACCACGCCGATTGTCACGTCTGCCATGGTCCGGACGGTCTGGGCAGCACCTTCGCACCGGCGCTCGCCGATTCGATGAAGACCATGGCCTACGAGGATTTCGTCGACGTGATCGTCAACGGCCGCGAGGTGGTCGGCGCTTCCGAACAGAGCAAGATGCCGAGCTTCGGCGAGAACCCCAACGTCATGTGCTTCATCGACGACATCTATGCTTACTTGAAGGCGCGCGCCGACGGCGTGCTCGGTCGCGGCCGCCCGAAGAAGGAGGCCAAGCCGCCGGAGGCCAAGGAGCGTGACGATAGCTGCCTGGGGTGATCTCGGGGAGAGCCTTGTTGGCTGGCATGTTCGGCCCGTCGCGCGGCGGCTAGGAACAGGACGATAGCGTTGACCAAGCTGCTAGGCCGTTGCACGGCTGCCGTCGCAATCGCGGCGGCCCTCGTGCTTGCCGCGCCGTCCCTTGCGCAGAACCCCTCCGAGATCATCGACCGCTCGGCCCTGCGGGTCTGCGCCGATCCGGACAACCTGCCGTTCTCCAACCGCAAGCGGGAGGGCTTCGAGAACAAGATCGCCGACCTCATCGCCGCGGAGCTCGGCGTTCCGGTTCTCTATACCTGGTTCCCGCAGGCGACCGGCTTCGTGCGCAACACCCTGAAGGCGCGCAAGTGCGATATCGTCATCGGCATCTCGCTGGGCTTCGAGCTGCTGCAGAACACCAACCCCTACTACCGCTCGGCCTATGCGCTGGTCTATCGCGCGGACTCGGGGCTCACCGCCGACGACCTGAGCGACCCCGCGCTCAAGGATAAGCGTTTCGGCGTCGTCGCCGGCACGCCGCCCTCCAGCCTGCTCGCCAAGTACGGCCTGCTCGGCAAGCTGCGGCCCTATCACCTGCTGGTCGACACCCGCTTCGACAAGCCCGGCAAGCAGATGGTGGCGGACGTCGCCAAGGGCGAAGTCGATGTGGGCGTGCTCTGGGGGCCGATCGCCGGCTACTACGCGCAGCAGCAGTCGCCGCCGCTCAAGGTCGTGCCGCTGAAGTCCAAGGCGGACGAGGTCCGCATGGACTACCGGATCACCATGGGAATCCGCTTCAACGAGCCGAAGTGGAAGCACCAGCTCAACGACCTGATCAAACGCAAGCAGCCCGAGATCGACGCGATCCTGCACGACTACGGCGTGCCCCTGCTCGATGCCAAGGGGGAGGTGATCCCGCCGCCCGGACCGATACAAAGGACCGAGGCGGTGCCGGAGCCCGAGGGCTACCGGATGGACCACTATCGCGGGGCGACGCCGGCAACGATCACCGGCGGCCGCGTCGTGACGACCGAGCAGGTCGAGGCCCTGGTCGAGACGGGCGAGGCACTCCTGATCGACGTCATGTTTCGGCCGCCCAAGCCGGCGGGGCTCAAGGAGGGCACGATCTGGCGGCCCCGACCGCGGCGCAACATTCCCGGCAGCGTGTGGCTGGCGAACACCGGGTACGGGGCGCTCTCCGAGGAAACCGAAGCCTACTTTCGCGGCAACCTCGAGCGCCTGACCGGCGGCGATAAGGACAGGGCGCTGGTCATCTACTGCAAGGCCGAGTGCTGGATGTCGTGGAACGCCGCCAAGCGCGCGATCGCCTACGGCTACCGCAATGTCCATTGGTATCCGGAGGGCACCGACGGCTGGGCCGCCTTCGACCTCCCGACCCAGTTGAGCGAGCCGCTACCGGTCGCGGTGACGGACTAGGACCTGGCCAACGTACTTCACTTCAGAGGGCACTGGTTTTGCCTCTTGGGACGCATCCGATCGCCCTGTCGCCTCTCAGCATTGTCCCGTCGTCCTCATCCTGAGATTGTCGAAGGGTTCGAACACGAACCGAGCGCAGCGCCGCCTTTGCCTCTTGCACCGAGCCATCCTCATACGTCGACGAGCTCAGCATGAAGGGGATGGGGCCTGACGCGCACGCCTTGTGCTTCAACGGTCCAGCGGCTGCCGTGC
>JAKSDN010000972.1 GCA_022360075.1 Kiloniellales bacterium
CTCTCGCGCCACGACGTGCGGATCTTCGCCGAGATCGTCGAGGCGGCCGAGCTCGGCATCGAGGCGATCTGCGCCCGGGCCGAGGACTACCGCGCCGCGGGCGCGGACGTGATCGATCTGGGCTGCCTGCCCGACACCCCCTTCCCGCACCTGGAAGAGGCCGTCAAAGAGCTGCGCGCCCGCGACTACGCGGTGAGCGTGGACTCGGCCGACCACGACGAGCTGCACCGTGGCGCCCAAGCCGGAGCCGACTACCTGCTCAGCCTGAGCGAAGAGAGCCTGGAGCTGCTCGACGCGGGTGGATTCGTCCCGGTCCTGATCCCGGCCCGGCACGGCGATCTCGACTCGCTCGAGCGGGCCATGGATGCCCTAGACCGCCAGGGCCGCACCTACTTGGTCGATCCGGTGATCGACCCGATCCACTTCGGCTTCACGGACTCGCTGCTGCGCTACGCCGAGCTGCGGCGGCGCCGGCCCGAGGCCGAGATCCTGATGGGCACCGGCAACCTGACGGAGCTGACCGAGGCCGACAGCAGCGGCGTGACCGCCCTGCTGCTGGGCGTCGCCTCGGAGCTCCGCATCACCAACGTGCTGGTGGTGCAGGTCAGCCCGCACACGCGGCGGACCGTGCAGGAGCACGATGCCGGGCGGCGGATCATGTATGCCGCCCGCGCCGACGCGAGCCTGCCCAAGGGTTACGGCGGCCATCTGCTCGGCCTGCACGACCGCAAGCCCTTCCCCAACACGCCGGCCGAGATCGCCGAGACGGCCGCGCTGATCAGCGATCCCAACTTCCGCATCGAGGTGGCCGAGGACGGCATCCATATCTACAACCGCGACGGCCACCACGTCGCCGAAGACCCCTTCGCCCTGTTCCCGCGCCTCGGCGTCGAGGCCGACGGCAGCCACGCCTTTTATCTCGGGGCAGAGCTGGCCAAGGCCGAGATCGCCTGGCGCCTGGGCAAGCGCTACAGCCAGGACAACCCGCTCGACTGGGGCGTGGCCGCCGACCGCAACGAAGAAGACCAGTCGCGATTCAAGGCGGCGGGCACAACGCTACAGGCCCGGCGCGCCGCCCGGCGGCGAGCCGGTAAGGGATGAGCGCGCCATGCCCATGATCCGCGAAACCATCGTCACCACGACGAGCGCCGAGGGCCGGGCCCACATCGCGCCGATCGGCATCATCCAGGACGACAGCGACGACGATGGGGGCTGGATCATCGCGCCCTTCAAGCCCTCGACGACGCTCGACAACCTCAGGGCCAATCCCTACGCCGTGGCGAACTACACGGACGACGTCCGGATCTTCGCCGGCTGCCTGACCGGCCGGCGCGACTGGCCGACACGGCCCGCCGAGAAGGTGCCTGGCGTCGCCCTGCGCGACACGCTCGCCCAGGCCGAGCTCGCCGTCGAGCGGGTGACGGAGGACGATCTGCGGCCGCGGTTCCACTGCCGCGTGGTCCACGAGGCCAGCCATGCGCCCTTCCTCGGCTTCAACCGGGCTCAGGCCGCGGTGGTCGAAGCGGCCATCCTGGTCAGCCGGCTGCACATGCTGCCGTCGGACAAGATCGAGCGCGAGATCGCCTACCTGGAGATCGCCGTCGGCAAGACCGCCGGCCCCGCCGAGCGCCAGGCCTGGGACTGGCTGATGGCGCGCGTCGCCGCCCATCGACGGGAAACCGAAAACAAAGAGGAGATGCGCGCATGACCGCCTTGCTCGCCAGCGTGAAATCGGCCGAGGAAGCGGCGCTGGCGCTGGCCGGCGGCGCCGATGTCATCGATCTCAAGGATCCGAGCCGGGGCGCGCTCGGTGCGCTGCCGACGCCCATCATCGCCGAGGCGGTGGTGCATGTCGGCGGCCGGCGGCCGGTCAGTGCTACGGCCGGCGACCTCGCCATGCTGCCCGAAATCGTGACCGGAGCGGTCGAGCGCATCGCGGCGACCGGTGTGGATTTCGTCAAGCTCGGCCTCTTTCCGGACGGCGATGCGCGGGCTTGCCTAAAGGCCCTCGGTCAGCGCAGCGGAGATTGTGCGCCGCTCGTGGCCGTGTTGTTCGCGGACCGATCGCCTGATTTCGGTCTGATCGAAGTGGCAGCCGGCGAGGGCTTCGTTGGAATCATGATAGACACCGCCGGCAAGCGCAGTGCCGCTCTATCGAGTCACCTCACGCAAGACCAGGTCCGGGCCTTCGTCGAGCGAACCCATCGCGCGGGGCTCTTTGTCGGCCTGGCCGGCTCGCTGTCTCTGGCCGACATCGCCCCCCTGCTCCGGCTCCGTCCCGATTACCTGGGCTTTCGCGGGGCTCTAACCCGCGGTGGGCGCGATGCAGCCTTGGACCCGGGCGCTTTGGATGCCGTGCGACGCGTCATTCCCCGCGAGGAGTCTCAAGCCTCCGCCATGGCGAGCAAGGCCACGGCGGCGGCCGGCGCGCAGCAGACCGCGGCCTCGCGGGCCTCGGCCTGACCGCCCAGAAGCGCCCCAAAGTCCTCGTAGGGTCGGCCGCTTTCTTCGGCTAGCCGGCGGACGACGAAGCGACCGATCCCGGCGCCGACCAGCGGTGCCTCGGCCCCGATCAGTCCGCGGGACTGGACGCGCGTCACGGCAGCGGCGATACGCCCGCGTTGCCGGTCCGCCAAGTGAGTGGCGAGAGCGCGCCAGGCCGCGGGCGA
>JAKSDN010000537.1 GCA_022360075.1 Kiloniellales bacterium
AAGGGCGTGAAGGACGAGCTGTTGCGCCACTCGAGGATGGTGTTGACCACCGCCTGCACGGTCGCGACGTTGATCTCGTAGTCCACGGTGCGCGCCGGCGCCACGTCGCGCACGTCCCAGTCGAAGCGGAAGCGGTAGCCGGCCTCGAGCTCGACCCGGGCCGGGAACTCCCGGAACGCCCAGCCGAGCACGCCGGCCGCGCCGGCGACCTCGTCGTCGTCGTTCTGGACCAGCGAGCTGCCGAGGAATCCCCGGGTGTTGGTGTCGTCGACTTTGGCGAGGGAGCCGATCGCACGGATGCCGAGGTAGTGGCCGCCGACATCCTGCTGGGCCAAAGCCGAACCAGTTCCGAGCACGGCCGTTGCACAGCCCAGGACCAGTCCGAGCCATCCCAGACGACGTCGCATCGATTGTTCCCCCAACAAGCTTCCCTCGCGCCGACCGCCACCCCGCAGAGCCCCGACGGGCGGGCGCGCCGACCCGCATTTAAGGCATCGCCACCCCGGAAAGTCGAGGTTTTTGTTCGACTTGGCGCGGTGGCCGCACCGCCTCAGCGCCCCCCGGCCACGCGCAGAACGGCGCCGGTGACGTAGGAGGCGGCATCCGACAGAAGCCAGAGAATCGCCTCGGCGACCTCCTCCGCCTCGGCGCCCCGGCCCATGGGTATCATAGGGGCCATCGTCTCGACCCGGTCCGGCTTGCCCGAGGCGGCGTGGATCTCGGTCTTGATCAGGCCCGGCGCGACGGCGTTCACGCGGATGCCCTCGCCGCCCAGCTCCTTCGACAAGCCGACGGTCAGCGTGTCGATCGCGCCCTTGGTCGCGGCGTACCAGACGTACTCGCCCGGACTGCCCAGCGTGGCCGCGCCGGAGGAGAGATTGACGATGCCGCCGCCTTGGCCGCCGTGGCGGGTCGAGAGGCGACGCACCGCCTCCTGGGCGCAGAGGATCGAACCGGTGACGTTGACGTCGACGATGTGCCGGATCGTCTCCGGGTCGGCCTCCGCGAGCGGGCTCATGGGGCCGGCCAAGCCGGCGTTGTTGACCAGCGCGGCGAGCCGGCCGAGCTCCCGGTCCGAGGTCTCGAACAGGCGGGCGATCTCGTCGGCCCTGCCGACATCGGCCCGAACCGCCAGCGCCTTGCCGCCGCCGGCCGCGATCCCGGCGACCACCGCCTCGGCGGCCTCGGCATCGCGCTGGTAGTTGACGCAAACCGCGTAGCCGCGCCCGGCCGCCATCTTCGCCGTGGCCGCACCGATCCCCCGGCTGCCGCCCGTCACCATCATCACGCCGGTCATGCTGCCCTCCTCCCCTGCTGCCGTCGGCAGCTTACGTGGCGTCGCGCGGCGTGGAAACGGAAGCAGAGCCGCAGAAGGGTCTGCGGACGACCTCAGTCTCCTCTCCCGCAAGCGGCAGAGGGGCTTTTCAGCAGGTCGCTTCAACAACAGAGAATGCTGGCGGTCACGATTGCGTGACCTTGAACGGCGCCTCTCGAATAGCAGTGTTGCCATCCCTGCCTTTAGCAACAGACTACGACC
>JAKSDN010001493.1 GCA_022360075.1 Kiloniellales bacterium
GATGAAGGCCAAGATCCCCCTCGGCCGCTTCGGCCAGCCGGTCGAGGTCGCCGATCTCGTGCTCTTCCTGGCCTCGCCGGCCTCGGACCTGATCTGCGGCGACCTGATCATGATCGACGGCGGCTACACCGCGATGTGAGCGCCGCGCCCCACACTTCGATGACTGGCGAAGCGTTCTCGAGTGACGGTTCCGGCAGTGTTTGAGATCCTTCCGACCCAGTCCTCGGCGCGGGTTGCCGAGCGGCGCGGAAGGAGGCCGTAGCCTTGACCGAAACCTGCAGACGGCCCGGATCGGCGCCGAGGATCGCCGATCTGGGCCTTCTTTTCCTCCTCGCCCTACTCTGGGGCTCCTCGTTCACTTTCACCAAGGTCGCGGTCGAGACGATCCCGCCGGTCACCATGGTGGCCGCACGCGTCGCGATTGCCGCACTGCTCCTCTGGCTGGTCGTTCGGCTGCGCGGCCTACGCATGCCAAGCGCGCCCGGCAACTGGCGCGCCTTCACGCTTCAGGCCTGCTTCAACTCCGTCCTGCCATTCACGCTCATCACCTGGGGGCAGCAGACGATCGACAGCGGACTTGCCGGCATCCTCAATGCCACGCCGCCGGTCTTCGTGTTGCTGCTGACAGCGCTTTGGACGCGGCACGAGCCGATCACACCCGCCAAGTGGTTCGGCGTGGCTTGCGGCCTCCTCGGCGTGGCGCTGATCATCGGGATCAACGCCCTGGACGGCCTCGGCCGCAACACGCTGTCCGAGCTCGCCGTGGTCGCCGCGTCGCTCTGCTACGCGCTGGCCGCGATCTACGGCCGGCGCTTCTCGGGACTCTCGCCGCTCTTGCCGGCGGCCGGCTCGATGACCTGCGCCGCCGTCTTCATGATCCCGCTATCGCTCCTGACGGAGCGCCCCTGGAGCCTGTCGCCCTCACCTGAGTCACTGGCGGCCTTGGCCTGTCTTACCGTCTTTTCGACGGCGGGCGCGATGCTGATTTACTTCCGCATCCTGCACACGCTGGGCTCGATCGGCACGGCCAGCAACAGTTACCTGCGCGCCGGGGTCAGCGTCGTGCTCGGCATCGTGTTTCTTGGAGAGGTGCTGACTTGGTCCGCGGCCGTTGGGCTGGCGTTGATTGTGGTCGGTGTCGTTGCGATCAACCGACGAATCAATGTGGCGAGTGCCCCCTCACCCAGCTCCGGCTAAGGCTCGGCTGTTCGCCTCGCCAAGCCTACGCGTCCCTCTCCCACCAGTGGGCGAGAGGTGAGGTGAGGGGGAGTCCGCGGACCGACGCAGCAAGCGCAGAATCTCTAGTGGTTCGACTCCGACATTCCGATCCCGGAATGCCGGGCCGCCCCACTAGATAACTCTTTGTTTGGGTTCAATTGTGGTCGACACTTGATCCAATTTCATCGGACTCAAGTGTCGGAATTGAACCACTAGAACCTGCGCCCCGCGACGTGGATCAGGTCGTCGGAACGGGAGGCGATGCGTTTTCCGCGTCGATGACCTTGGCGATGGTCTTCATCAGAATCCTGAGGTCGAACAGCAGCGACCAGTTCTCGACGTAGAACAGGTCGTACTGGA
>JAKSDN010000737.1 GCA_022360075.1 Kiloniellales bacterium
ACGATCATCCAGAAGTTCGGCGACGGTTTCGAGGAGGAGATCGAAGCCTACGACAGGACCCTCTATCGTGTGCCGCGCATGGACGGCTGGTTCCACGTGGAGCGGCGCTTCGGCATCATGGAGGCGGTAACCGGCGGTATGTTCTTGCTCCTCGCCGATTCAAACGAGTCGGCGCTCGCCGCGGCGGAGGAGACTCTGGAAGCCGTGGCGCAGGTCCCGCTCGTGATCGTGAAGTGCGCATCCAGCGGATCGAAGGTCGGCGCCAAGACCTACACAGATGTCGTCGCGACCACCAACGACGCCTACTGCCCCACCCTGCGTGGCAAGCCCGACAACCGCATCCCGGATGGCGTGGCGTGCGTTTACGAGATCATCGTCAGTGGGCCGAAGATGGAGCACGTTCGACAGGGCATGCGCGTCGGCATCGAAACGGCCACGACCGTCGCGGGCGTGAAAGAGATACACACCGCGAACTACGGAGGAAAGCTGGGCAAGGGCAAGATCTACCTGCACAGCCTGTTCGAAACTTGAGCAACCGCGCCGACTCTGTCGTGCAGGTAACGGCGCCCAACAGGCTGCACATGGGCATTCTTGATCGCTGATCTAAACGCCGGCTCTCAAATCTCAGATCAGTCATACTCCAGTTTTGAAGTCTCTCGGAGGCGCGTGACGAAGCCCACAACTTTCTGCCCGAGGCTCCGCCAGCTTAGTATTTCGTTAGCCGTGACAAATGCAGCCCGTGTGTTCGCAACCAGCGCCCTTGGGGTGCCCATCGGCGCAGGCGTCGCTACAATAGTTACGATCGCCCTTCTTCACGGCGTCTTTCACGGCAACAATGCAAACACAGTCGGCACAGGCACATTTTTGCTGGGTCACGTTCACCATTAGTCTTCTCCTTCGTGTGGCTCGTCGGAGCCGTCATGTTCGTGGACGAAAAGGTGGTCGATCATGATCTTGAGAACGTCGCGCACGCAGGCATCCGCCATCGAGTAGAACACCTGCTTGCCCCGTCGCTCCGCCCGCAGCATGCGCGCGGCACGCAGCAGCCGAAGGTGGTGACTAACGGGCGAGGCGGAGAGGCCCAGCTCGTCGGCGATGTCTCCAGCAGGGATCTCGCGCTCCATGCAGACCACCACGATCGACAGGCGGGTTGGATCCGCCAGCAGCCCGAAGGTCTCGGCAAGTTGGGCCGTCTGGTCCGACGCCAATTCAACGTTCTCCATGACTGAACAATTAAACGATTGTTCAAGTATTGCCAAGCGGATTTTGGCTGTCCGGCTATTCCGACCGCCAATCAGCGCGTGATGCATCGCAGTGGCTGCGCGGCCGAGCCATATTCCTCGGACGAACTCTCGCCGGTCCACGATGGCCAGCTCCACATTCCGCTCCGGCCGGGTTTGGGACTGGACTGCGACGAGGACGGGGTTGCCAGCCATCTGGTGAGCTGAGCCGGTTCGCTCCGCCT
>JAKSDN010000632.1 GCA_022360075.1 Kiloniellales bacterium
GCCCGCGAGCGTGCCCAGCCCGCCGATCATCACCCAGATGATCGGCTGCGCGCTGAAGGCGAGCTGAAAGACATGCGGGTCGATGAAGGCATTCCAGTTGGTGAACATAACGCCGCCGAAGCCGGCCACGGCGGCGGCAACCACGAAGGCCAGAAGCTTGTAGAGCCGCGTATCGAAACCCAAGAGCTCCATGCGTTTTTCGTTTTCGCGCATCCCGACGAGGATCTTGCCGAAGCGCGTCCTTAGGCTCCAGCGCAGCAGGACATAGACAGCGAGCAGGGAGAAGCCGGCGATGTAGAACATCTCATCCGGCCCGGCGAAGAGATGAGGCTGGCCGGGCAGGTTGATCGGCGGCACTGCGGGAATACCGTTGTATCCGCCAAGCCTGGCATTGCCGATCATGTAGTCCGGCTTCGCCGTCTGGCCCATGAACTTGTAGAGGATCAGCGTCATGACAAGCGTAATCACGGCAACAAAGATCTTGGACAGCCGCGCATAGAAGACGAAGTAGCCGAACAAGGCCGAGAAGAGCGTCGGCACCAGAACGCCTGCGATGATGGCCGGTGTGCTGTCACCGAGATTGATCGCCGTGGCCGCGTAGGCATAGCCGCCGATGCCGAAAAACGCGGCTTGGCCGAAGCTGAAAATGCCGGCATAGCCCCAGACGAAAGCGAGGCTGAGCGCGAGGATGGAGAAGGCGAAAATCAGCGTAAGCTGCAGAATCCTGTCGATCTCGAAGACCAGAGGCAGGACCAACAGCAAGATCGTCGAAAGGATCACGACGGCCAGCATCTGCCTGGCGAAGGACAGACGGCCGATCACAGCAGCTTCCTCTTGAACGGGCTGGAGAGCCCGGCAGGGAGCAGGCGCAGCATCAGGAGAGCGCCGATGAGCAGCGCGACCTCGCCGAACTCCGGGTTCAGGGTGATCGTCGTCACCTGATTGATGGTGCCGAAGAGAAAGGCCGCGCTGGCGGTGCCAGCCAGGATCGCCTCGCCGCCGCAGATCACGGTGATGAAGGCCTTGCCGATGTAGGCCGCGCCCATGGTCGGGAGAACCCCGGTCAAAGGAGCGAGCACGGCTCCGGCAAGCCCGCTCAGGGCGGCGCCGACCGCGAATGTCGCGGTATAGACATAGCCCGGATTCACGCCCAAGGCGGCGACCTGCGACGGGTTGTCCATGGTCGCCCGCGCGATCATGCCGATCCGCGTCCGGCGCAGCACGAAATAGATCGCCGCGAAAAGCACCACCGTCACGCCGATGATGAGGAACTTGTAGGCGCTTTCCCGGATGCCGCCGATCTCGAAGCTGCCGAGCGGCGTCGAGATGCCGCGCGTCATGTTCCCGAAAATCATCGTAATCAGTCCCGTGATGAAGAGACTGAGCCCCCAGGTCGCGAGCAGCGTGTCCATCATGCGGCCGTAGAGGTGCCGCACGACGAGGCGCTCCATCACGATACCGACCAGGCCGACGAAGAGCGGGGCGACGACGAACATCGAGATCCAGATGTTCAGTCCGTTCGAATGGGCAAGCTGCACACTGTAGGCACCGAGCATCAAGAGCTCGCCGTGGGCGAAGTTCATCACCCGCATCATGCCGAAAATGATCGCCAGCCCAAGGCTGATGAGCGCCAGACCCGCTACCGTGTTCAGTATCTGGATGCCTGCAATGACCACTGAGGCCCCGCGCCGCGCGTCATGAAAGTGTCGCCGCAAGCCCGGAATGCCGGGCCCGCGGCGACCATATCCTCAAGGCTGGAACTGAGTCGACAGGTTTGGATTGGCGATCAAATCGCAGACGGCGACCGTATCGGCCGGCTCGACGTTCTCCCGCTCATCGATGATCTTGAACGCGCCGTCCCGGACCTCGGCCAACGCAATCGGCATGACCGCATGGTGGGTTTCCTTATGCACTTTCATGTGCCCGCCGGGTCCGTCGAAACCGATGCCGGTCTCGAGGCCCGCGATGATCTCCTCTCGATCGAGCGACCCGACGGCCTCGACCGCCTTCTTCCAGCTATGAACGGCGTTGTAGCTGCCCACGGCAAGCGTCCCGATCTCGGGGTGATCGGCGCCGAAGCGCTTCGCCCACCGGTCGAGGAAAGCGGTATTCGCGGCGCTTTCGATGGGCTGGTAGTAGTGGTAGGAGGTCGTCAGGC
>JAKSDN010000223.1 GCA_022360075.1 Kiloniellales bacterium
TCGTTAGGAGCCATTCCGGCTGCGCTGCGCCGTCGCGGCGGCACCGATGTTGCCCCCGGGCCCATAAACATAGTGGTTGAGCGGAAGGCTGAGACGGCGGCCGTGGCTATCGAAGAAACCATGGCGGCGCCGGCTGTAGGTCGCGAAACCCTCGGGCACCTCCGCGTGCAGGTGGCAGCCTTTGGCGGTCTGGATGTCCTCCAGGTGGCGCGCTCGGGCCTCCAAGGCGGCGATCTCTTGTTTCTCCGCGTCCGATAGGTCGAGCGCGATGAACGCCGGCTGGACGGTCGCGATGGCGATCGCACCGACGGTCCAATTGCGAGTGATCTTCTCATTCAACATCTTGGCCGTGTATTGCGCCTTGTCCCGATAGCCCTCGATCTCGGCGCTGAGCGTGGTGCAGGAGAGATCGAAGTCCGAGGCTTGCCGCTCCTCGATCGGGTCGGGAAAGCGCCCGGCGCAGGCCGCCAAGACGGGGAGCAGGGCCAAAGTCACCAAGAGTCTCATGACATGTCCTCGCAGACCGGCGTGCGGGTCGGCATGGCGTCAGCCTAGGCGCCGGAATTCTTCGTCATCCAATAGAGGCTAAGTCTTGAGGGTCGGTGAATCTTGTCCGACGTGCGATGGATTTCGAGAAATCGTCGGCGAATTCCTCAAGTCCACGCCTGGAAACCATTTGTTAACTATTTGGGTATTTTTCGGCGGGTGTGTCTTCTCTGTGTCATGCTCAAGAATCCGCGGTCAGGTTAACAATGGAAAGGAGTGCTTAAACTCTTACCCATAGGCCTAAGGGATCAAACGATCCCGGAGCCTATCATGACCGCGAAACCCCTTGGCCTAGCCACCCTCTTTGCGCTGGCTCTGACCGCCAGCGCCCATGCGGACCCGGCCCGTCCCTCGATCGAGATCGCCGAACAGGTGCAGGACCTGCGCACGACGCGCGCCTACTTCGGCTCCGATGTGGGCATCGCCGGGTCGGAGGCCCAGGCACTGGCCGCCTCGCTCCAGCGCGCCCGCCGCAACGGCGTGACCGGAAGCGGACCTCGCTACCGCACCCTCTCGCTCGATCAGGCGCTGGTCGCCCAAGAATGGCGGCAGAGTGTGTCCCGACGCCTCGCCACGCATTTCGATGTTGGCGTGGGCGAGGATCCGGCCGGCGCCGAACGGCAGAGGCCCACCGGCTTCGCCTTTTAGGAAGACGGCACGTCCGAGCTGCCGCTCTCGACATCGCGGGGGCAGTCGGAGCGGTCGCCCGAAAGACAGGCCGCTCGGACCGTCACCACGAATGACGTTCGGCCTCGCGTCTGCCGGCCTTGATCTTGATACGGCAACCCAGCGAGCCCTTGACCAAAGCGACGGTCTGAATCACCGGGTCAAGCCCGGTGATGCCAAATGAAGCGCAGCAACTCCTTGAGCTCGCGCGATTCCTTTCGAGTCAGAATCTGAGACAGCCTGAAAAACGCGTTGCGTGGTCAGAGAACGCATCGAAAAGGGCCGGATCAAACGCAAGCTACGTGCTTTGATTGGCCGGAAGTGACTTGTTCTCGGACTAGAACTAGGCGCCGCATTACCAGGCGAATAGCTCGTGCAGTGCGTTCTCAAGCAGTTTCACTTGGCTCTGGTGCTCATTGTTGCCCTCCCGGATGCGTAACCAGGTCGGGATAGTCATATTTATCGACTTTGCAGCCCCAAGTTTGGTGCCGGGTGCATGGTCTCGACTGTCTGCGCAGGGATCACAAATCGATCATGATCGATCAGTTTGGCGCGAATTTTCAACATTACTTTGCTTTTCTGAGATTATAGTCTATGTCCCGTTGAAGTCTCGGGCCAAAATGTCGATCTGATCCAAGATCTCACGGTTGGGATTTCTTTTTGGTGGGCGAAGCAGGGTAAGCTTATCGTCTGCTGTCGGGAGCGGTCTCCGAATATGCCAGTCGACGTTGGCGAAGCGGTCTATGTCAGCCGGGCAATCGGTGCCTCGGAGGCCCATGAATCCTGCCGCGAGCTGCTCGATCTGTGGCACCGACGTTGCGCGGGACGCCCCGTGCCGGCGCCTTCCGATTTTCCTCCCGAGGATCTCGTGGCCTTTCTCGGCCGGCTCTGCCTCTTTGATGTTCGCGAGGAGCCCTTGCGATTCACGTTGCGCCTCGACGGCAGCGAGATCTCGGAACGCAGCGGTCAGGACCTGACGGGGCGCGACATCCTCGATCTCGAGCCTCAGCCCTATGCGCGCATGGTCTTCGACGCGTTGAGCGAGGCCCTGACCACCGGCCGGCCGGTCATCCACCAGTGCGTCGCGCAGATCCAATCTCGCTGGTATTATCAAAGGGTTACGCTGCCACTTTCGACCGACGGCATAAATATAGATCGCATGATGACCTATGCCTACGTCGAGGGCACGAGCTCCGACGTGCTCGCGGCGGCCAAGCGCGGAGACGAGACCGCGCGCGCGCGCCTGATACCCGAGGACCGCTGGGCGTTGGAGCACGGCGGCACTCTGGCCTGACGACTTCCTGCCGACCCGGGCGCGAGCCTTCTCCAGCCTTGCGGGCGACGGAGCCTTGTCCCAAACTCCCGTCCCACCGCGTGGAGGCCCGACCATGGCATTCGAACTGACCCCGGCGCAGCGCGAGCTGCAAGCGCAAGCGCGCGACCTGGCGCAGACCGTGATCGCGCCGCGTGCGGCCGAGACGGATCGTAGCGAGGCCTATCCCTGGGAGAACGTCACGGCGCTGACCGAGGCCGGGTTCATGGGCATGACCATCCCGCAAGCCCATGGCGGGCGCGGCCTTGGCTTCCTGGAGGCCGTCCTTGTGATCGACGAGATGGCCCAGGCCTGCAGCGTGACCGGCCGCATCGTGGTCGAGGCCAACATGGGTGCGATCTCCGCTGTCATGGCCTATGGCACGCCAGACCAGAAGGCGCTCGCCGCAGAGGCCGTGCTCAGCGGTGACAAGCCCGCGATCTGCATTACCGAGCCCGAGGCCGGCAGCGCCGCCTCCGAGATGACGACACGGGCCGACAAGCGCGGCGACCGTTACGTTATCAATGGCAAGAAGCACTGGATTACCGGCGGTGGTGTCTCGCGCCTGCACCTGATCTTCGCCCGCGTGTTCGACGAGAGCGGCCAGGAACAGGGGATCGGCGGCTTCATCGCCCTGCGCGGCGAGGCCACGGGTCTGTCCATCGGCAAGCGCGAGCCGACCATGGGCCTGCGGGGCATTCCCGAGACGGAGATTATCTTCGAGGATCTGGAGGTGCCGGCCGACATGGCCCTGGTACCGCCGGAGGGCTTTCGGCGCGGCTTCGCTCAGCTCATGGACGCCTACAACAGCCAGCGCGTTGGCGCCGGGACCGTGGCGCTCGGCATCGCCGAGGGGGCCTACCGGACGGCGCTGGCCTACAGTCAGGCCCGCGAGCAGTTCGGCCGGCCGATCTGCGAGTTCCAAGGCCTGCAATGGATGCTGGCCGACATGAGCATCCAGCTCGCCGCCGCGCGGAGCTTGATCTACAACGCCGCGGCGAAAGCGGGCACGCCGGAGGGCCCCCGCTTCCCCGATGCGATGGAGGCGGCCCAGGCCAAGGTCTTCGCGTCGGAGGCGGCGATCAAGGTCACCAACGAGGCTTTGCAGATCTACGGCGCCCGCGGCTACTCGCGGGACTTCCCGCTCGAGCGCATGGCGCGCGATGCGCGCATGTTCACGATCGGCGGCGGCACGGCCCAGATCCTGCGCACGGTGATCGCCTCGCGCCTGCTCGATCGCAAGCTGCCCCAGACCCGCGACGGCTATCAGAAGCTCGCGGCCAGAGAGACGGCCCGCGCCGCGGAGTAGGGCTCGTTCGCCGTCGCGCAGGCTCTCGATCACTGTTTCGATAGGATCGCAGCCGGCGCGCGAAAGCGCTTGATATCCCGAGACAAACTCAGCAAGAATTTCGCCGCCTGGGATCGCGCGGTACGGGCCTGGGCCGCTGTCTGGGAGGATGCCGCGATGACCGCAGATGAGCCGAAGCGCCTCGGGTTCTTCCTTGCGCCGCGCTTTTCCATGGTGCCCTTCATCACGGCGGTCGAGCCGCTGCGGATTGCCAACCGCCTGAGCAACCGCAGGCTCTATGCCTGGTTTTTGCTGACCAAGGACGGCCA
>JAKSDN010001003.1 GCA_022360075.1 Kiloniellales bacterium
CGTCGACGAGCAACGCCTCGATCGCCGCCACGTTGTCACGCATCAGGCCGTAGCGCAGCGAGCGCGCGCCGCAGGAGTTGTTGCCGGTCATGCCGCCCAGGGTCGCCCGGCTGCCGGTCGAGACGTCGACGGGGAACCACAGCCCGTGCGGCCGCAGCGCGGCGTTGAGATGGTCGAGCACCAGGCCCGGCTGCACCACGGCGCGCCGGGCGTCGGGATCGACCGCGATGATTCGGTTCAGGTACTTGCTGAAATCGATGACCAGGGCGGCGCCGACGGTCTGGCCGCATTGCGAGCTGCCGCCACCGCGCGGCAGCAGCGGCAGGCCCTCCTCGCGGGCGATCTCGATCGTCGCGGCCAGATCCGCCTCGGTCTTGGGCACCACGACGCCGATCGGCTCGATCTGATAGATCGAGGCGTCGGTCGCATAGCGGCCGCGGCTGAAGGCGTCGAACAGCACCTCGCCCTCGAGCGCGCCGGCCAGTCGGGCGGCTAGGGCGCCGTCGCCGGGCGTGACGACGGCGTTTCGCCCCACGCTTCCTTCCAGCATTTCAGCGCTCTCGGTCATCGCCGCTCGATTGCATTCAAAATGCAAGACATAGCGGTGGGCTCGGCGGCCAGGTCAGACCGGTCACGATTTGATACCAAGGGCCAGCGATCTCGCTTCATACATCGTGCTCAACCGCCCCCTTTGGCTCTACGTCACCACTTTCTCGCCCTCACCCTTCGACAAGCTCAAGGATGAGGGGCAAAGGGCCTAGCGCGCACCTCGCAGCTAAAGCCAGGATCAACGATCCTCGTCGAGGCCTTCTCAATCATAATTGATCCTTGCACCCGATCAAGATTGTATACAAGATGCAAGAAATCGCCGTGTAGATACGAAACGCGGCGCCGCGCGACAGGGATAGACGGCACGCCATGACCACGAGAGCCGGACGGCACTTCCTCCAGATACCGGGGCCGACCAACGTGCCCGACCGGGTCTTGCGGGCGATGGATCTGCCGACCATCGATCATCGCGGACCCGATTTCGCGCGCATGGCAAGTGCCGTCCTCGAGGGCCTGAAACCGATCTTCAAGACCGAGGGCCACGTGGTGATCTATCCGGCTTCGGGCACCGGAGCCTGGGAGGCGGCGCTGGTCAACACGCTTTCGCCGGGCGACCGGGTGCTGATGTTCGAGACCGGGCACTTCGCCACGCTGTGGCGCGGCATCGCCGAGCGCCTCGGCCTGGAGGTCGACTTCGTGCCGGGCGACTGGCGCCGCGGCGTCGATCCGGCGGCCGTCGAGGCGCGTCTGGCCAAGGACAGCGGCCATACGATCAAGGCGCTCTGCTGCGTTCACAACGAGACCTCGACCGGCGTCACCTCGCGCATCGGCGCGGTGCGGCAGGCGATGGACGCGGCCGGTCATCCGGCGCTGCTGATGGTCGACACCATCTCCTCCCTCGCCTCGATCGACTATCGCCACGATGACTGGGGCGTCGACGTGACGGTCGCCGGCTCGCAGAAGGGCTTGATGCTGCCGCCCGGCCTCAGCTTCAACGCGATCAGCGACAAGGCGCTCAAGGCATCCGAGAGCGCGCGCCTGCCGCGTTCGTACTGGCGCTGGGAGGAGATGCTCGACCCGAATGCCAGCGGCTTCTTCCCCTACACGCCGGCGACCAACCTGCTCTATGGCCTGCACGAGGCGATCGCCATGCTGATGGAGGAGGGTCTGGACCAGGTCTTCGCACGCCACGACCGCCACGCCGAGGCGGCCCGGCGCGCGGTGCGCGCTTGGGGGCTGGAGCTGCTCTGCCTGAACCCGGAGGAGTATTCGAGCTCGCTGACCGCGGCGCTCATGCCGGAAGGCCATGATGCCGATGCCTTCCGCGAGGTCGTGCTCGAGCACTACGACATGTCGCTCGGGGCCGGCCTCACCCGCCTCAAGGGCAAGGTCTTTCGCATCGGCCACCTGGGCGACTTCAACGATCTCATGCTCGCCGGCACGTTGAGCGGAGTCGAAATGGGTCTCGTGCGCGCGGGCGTGCCGCATCGGCGCGGCGGCGTGCAGGCCGCGCTGGACTATCTCGCCGGCGGCGATGCCAAGCCGCGGGAGGTGCCGCAGGCCATCGCCGGATGACGGCCCCGAATAATCAACGAAGACCGGCTGCCAAAGCCGAACGAACGAACTGATTGGGAGGAAACAGGTATGAAGCTCATCAAGCTTGCGGGCGTGGCGCTGGCCGCGCTCTCACTCACTGCAACGGCCGCCCTGGCCAAGGAGCTCAAGTTCGGCCATGTCGGCGCGCCGGGCTCGCTCTTCGCGCTCTCGGCCGAGAAGTTCGCCGAGATCGCCAACGCCAAGCTGGCCGATCCTTACAAGGTCGTGGTCTTCGGCTCCAGCCAGCTCGGCAAGGACCGCGAGCTGTTGCAGAAGCTGAAGCTCGGCACCGTGGACTTCGCGTTGCCCTCGACCGTCATGTCCTCGGTGACGCCGGAGTTCGGGCTCTTCGAGATGCCCTACCTGGTCAAGAACCGCGCGCACATGAACAAGATCGAGCAGGAGATCTTCTGGCCTTCCCTGGAGCCGGCGGTGCAGGGCCAGGGGTACAAGGTCCTCGCCGTGTGGGAGAACGGTTTCCGCAACATCACCAACAACCTGCGGCCCATCAATACGCCGAGCGATCTCGAGGGCATCAAGCTGCGCACGCCCAAGGGCGCCTGGCGGGTCAAGATGTTCCAGTCCTACGGCGCCAACCCGACGCCCATGGCCTTCTCCGAGGTCTTCGTCGCCTTGCAGACCGGCGTGATCGACGGCCAGGAGAACCCGTTGGCGCAGATCGCCAGTGCCAAGTTCCAGGAGGTGCAGAAATACCTTTCGATGACCGGCCACGTCTATACGCCGGCCTACGTCACCGTCAGCAAGACCCACTTCGCCAAGCTGCCGGACGACGTGCAGAGGACGCTCGGCGCCGCCGCGCAGGAAGCCCAGGCCTACGTCTATGAGACCGCGGCCCAGCTCGAAGTGGATCTCCTCAAGCAGCTCAAGGATGGCGGCATCGCGGTCAACGATGCGGACAAGCAGGCTTTCATCGATGCCAGCAAAGGCATCTACGACGCCTTCGCCCAGGAGGTCGAGGGCGGTGCCGCGATGATCGACAAGGCGATGAGCCTGGGGGCTGGCTCGTAGGCTAATACGCGGTCCTGTCGGACGCGTGATCGCATGCCGGCGGGGCCGCAACCTCATCGACGGAACAGGCGTGGCTTGGAGTCACCGCTCTGCCTGACACCAAATACCTGTCATGCTCGGGCTTGACCCGAGCATCCATTTGGATTGCGGAACCGCCAGGCCCATCCCAATTCGGGTTCCGGTTTGGCTCGCAAATGGACCCTCGGGTCAAGCCCGAGGGTGACAGGGGGAGGTCGTACCGAAGCTTGCCGCTCCTGTCGCAACAAGCCCCGTCATGACCCTCATCACCCGCATCGCCACACTGCTCGGGCGGCTGCTCGAGGCCACGGTGATCTTCCTCATGGTGGCGCTCACCACCGTCGTCGTGGTCGCCGTGATCTACCGCAAGCTCGGGGCCTCGCTCACGTGGTACGACGAGGTCGCTTCGATCATGCTCGCCTGGCTGACCTACTACGGCGCGGCTTTGGCGGCGCTGCGGCGTTCGCACATCGGCTTCGACGGTTTGGTCCTGGCCTTGCCCATGCGTCTGCGCATGGCCTTCGTCGTGCTGTCCGAAGTGGTGGTTATCGCCTTCTTCGCGACCCTGGCCTGGACCGGCTGGCAGGTGCTTCTGGTGCTCGAGGGCATGAGCCTGGTGAGCCTGACCAATGTCTCCGTCCAGTTCACCCAGTCCGTCATTCCGATCGGCGGGGCGCTCTTCATCTTGTGCGAGCTCTTGAGCCTGCCGGCCTACTGGCAACGGATGCGCGCGGGCGTAAGCTATGACGAGGCCGAGATCGCCCAGGCACTGGAGGCCGAAGGCGTGCCGGGGACCGAGACCGAAGGTCAGCGTCCGTGACTTTGGCGTTGATGCTGACCGGCCTTATGGCCCTGATCTTGATCAACGTGCCGATCGCGGTGGCTTTGGGGGCGGTCGCGGTCGGGGCGATGGTGCTGACCCAGGGTACGGACAGCCTGCCGAACGTCGCCCTCGTCATGTTCGACGGCGCGACCAAGTTTCCGTTGCTCGCGATCCCGATGTTCGTTCTGGCCGGCGCGATCATGAACTCGGCCGGCCTGTCGCGGCGCCTGATCGCCTTCGCTTCGGCTTTGCTCGGCTTCGTGCGCGGCGGGCTGTCGATGATCAACATCGGCGTCTCGCTGTTCTTCGCCGAGATCTCCGGCTCGGCCGTCGCCGACGTCGCGGCGACCGGCTCGATCCTGATCCCGGCGATGAAGAAGCGCGGCTATCCGCGCGCCTTCGCCGCGGCCGTCACCTCCTCCTCGGCTTCGCTCGCGATCATCATCCCGCCCTCGATCCCGATGATCCTCTACGGGGTCATGGCCGATGCCTCGATCGTCCAGCTCTTCGTCGCCGGTATCATCCCCGGCGTCATGGGCGGTCTCGCCCTGATGCTGGTGTCCTATTTCTTCGCCCGCTACTACGGCTGGCCGGTCGAGGAGATCTTCAATCTCGGCCGGGTCTGGCGGACCTTCAAGCAGGCGAGCTGGGCGCTGCTGCTGCCGGTGATCATCCTGGGCAGCATCTTTGGCGGCGTAGTCACCGCGACCGAGGGCGCCGGCATCGCGGTGGTCGCCGCGCTCTTCATCGGCACCGTGATCTACCGCGAGCTCGACCTGCGGCGGCTGATCCTGGCGATGATCGACGGCGGCCTGCAGACCGCTGTGGTCATGCTGCTGGTCGCGGCCTCCGCGCTGGTCGGGGTCTATCTCACCGAGCAGCAGATGCCGCAGCAGCTCGCCGCCTGGATCCTCAGCATCACCGAGAACCCCTACGTGATCCTGATGCTGATGAACGTCTTCTTCCTGGTGATCGGGCTGTTCCTGCATTCGGCCGCGGCGATCATCCTGGTCGTGCCGATCGTCGTGCCGCTGATCTCGCTGGTCGGCATCGATCCGGTGCACTTCGGTCTGGTGGTCTGCCTCAATCTTGCGATCGGCCAGCAGACTCCGCCGGTGGCGAGCGTCCTGATCACCGCCTGCTCAATCGCCAAGGCCAACGTCTGGGAAGTCACCAAGGTCAACATCGCCTTCATCGCGGTGCTGCTCGTGGTGCTGGTGATGGTCACCTATATCCCGGCGATCCCGATGTCGCTGGTGGACTATTTCTATCGGTGAAGGATGGTGATGGGCTCAGGCGGCCTCGGCCACGGTGCGCAGCATGTAGAGGCCGTCGGGATAGGCCTCCTGCGCGTAGCTGACGGCCTCGCCGACCGAATCGAAGAGCTTGTCGAGCGAGCCGTCACGCATGACCGCGCACTGGCCCGCGTTCGTTTCGAGCAATTGCGGCAACAGTTGCTCGAAAGCCTGGGCGTTGCGCCTGAGCGCCTCGGCGAAGCGCGCAGCGTCAGCCATGAAAGCCTCTCCTTCTTCCCCGGCCGCGGCCCGGCTCCGCCGCGATCGCCGTCCTGCCGAGCCGCCGGAACCGGTTCTGCCCCCTCGGCGCGAAAATCCGTAATGCCGTCGGGGAGCGAAATCCGCGAAACGTCGAGCCTATTAGAAAAGCTGTAAGGTAAACAATGAGTTAATCTGTTGCGCGGAAATGTTGCCTCGAGGCTGGAAAGATCGCCCTTGCTGGCGGCTTGACGGGAGCCCAAGTCCGTCCATAGATGAGGTTTGTCGAAAGGAGCGTTGCCCGATGACAGGAACCTCGCGCCGCCGCTTTCTCGGAACCGTAGGCCTGACCGCCTTGGCCGGTGGCCTGCCGGTGACAGCGGCAAAGGCCTTCTCAATCGAGCCGCTCGAGGGCGCCGTGGAGGAAAGCTATCTCGCCGCGGCCTGCGGGCGGGAGACCGGGCACCGCGGCTTCATCGCCGAGGTGCAGGCGCTGCTTGCGCAATACGGTTCGTCCGGCGACCCGGCCACCGTCGAGCAGGTCGCCGCCGCGACCCGCTGCCCCTACTGCCGCTGCCCGCTGACGGCGGCCGAGCTCGCGGAGAGGAGCGGCTTCTAGGTTTCCTTTGCGCGTTGTTGAGCCGATCGGCAGCTTGCAGCTCGCTCCCGGCGGCCTCGGAAGTGACTCTGTCCTAAGGCTTCGTCATTGCGAGCGGAGCGAAGCAATTTAGACGGCTGCCGACCGCGCGGTGGCTCTGGATTGCCGCGCCGGCCAATACCGGCTCGCAATGACGGGTGAGGGCCGATCCAATTCAGCTCGTCGGCTCTAGGCAGGCGACCAGGCTGCGACCGAGGCCGCGCATGAGCTCGCCATAGGCGCCTCGTCCCGGCGTGATCTCGGCGCCGAGCGGATCGAGCTCGCCGGTCCGGGCCTTGGTGCCCTCGGCCACGGTCTCGACCAGCGCCGGCTTGAACTGCGGCTCGCTGAACACGCAGGTGGCGCCGAGGTCCTCGATCCTGTGGCGGATCTCGGCCAAGCGCTTGGCGCCTGGCGCCTGATCCGGTGTTACCGTGATGGACCCGACCGCGTTGGTGCCGTAGTGGGCCTCGAAGTAGCGATAGGCATCGTGGAACACGATGTAGGGCGCGTCCTTCACCGGCACGAGCATGGCCTTCAGGTCCCGGTCGAGCCGCTCGATCTCGGCGATGACGGTCTTGCCATTGCCTTGGTAGTGAGCGGCATTGGCCGGATCGATGTCGCTCAGCGCCGCCACGGCGGCCTCGACGATCGCCTCGGCATTGTGAGGGTCGAGCCAGATATGCGCGTCGTAAAGTCCGTGCGCGTGGTCGTGCCCATGCCCGTCATGCGCCTCTTGATGCTCCTCGTCGTGGTCATGCTCCGCGTGTTCGTCCGACTCGCCGTGTTCTTCGTGATGCGCGTGGTCGTGCTCCTCTTCGTGCGCTTCGCTCTCCCAGGCACCGCCCTCGCGGCTGCGCAAAAGCTCGATATCGTCGAGTTCCATCAGCTCGACGAGCTTGGCCTTCGAG
>JAKSDN010001166.1 GCA_022360075.1 Kiloniellales bacterium
CCCCGGTCCTCGACTGGATACGCACAAAAGCCTGAGCGTAGTATTCGGCGTTGAAGCCGACAAAATCGCGGATTGACGCGGTCAAGAGACTCCGGTCCGGAACCGGCGGTGCCAAAGTCATCTATTTCGTTCCTTGAATGCCTGCCAACAAAGCGCGCCTGTCGACGATCCCGACATCTCTGCCAGAGCCATTCGTTACGACGATGGGCCGTTCGCTCGCTATCGCGATATCGATCAAATCGTCGAGGACTGTTTCGCTCTCGACTCGCGGGGCGCTCTCCAAGTCGTCCCCGGAAGGCCGTCCATTGCCATCCAGCGGCTCCATGATCGCGCGCGCGTCCAAGAGCTTCAGCCGCGAGATATCCTTCACGAAGTCGGCGACATAGTCGTCCGCCGGCTCCGTCACGATGTCCTTGGGGGTTCCGACCTGAACGATCCGACCGTCCTTCATGATGGCTATCCGGTCACCCATGCGGATCGCCTCGTCCAGATCATGGGTGATGAACACGGTCGTGGTCTTCAGCCGATCCGAAAGACCTAGAAACAGTGTCTGAAGCTGCCGACGAATCAGCGGATCGAGCGCACTGAAGGGCTCGTCCATCAGCAAAAGTTCCGGATCCGAGGCCAGAGCCCGCGCGAGGCCGACGCGTTGCTGCATCCCACCGGAGAGCTGTCCGGGCAGGTGATCCTCGAAACCCTCGAGGTCAACCATGGAGAGGGCGCGCTGAGAGGTCTCCCAGCGCTCGATCCTCGGGATACCCTGGACCTCCAGGGGAAAGGCGACGTTGTCGCGCACGCTGCGGTGGGGCATCAGGGCCATATGCTGAAACACCATGCCCGCCCGACGGGCCCGGAAGTCACGCAATCCGGCATCATCCAAGTCGAGGAGATACTGGCCCAAGACCTCAATGGACCCCGCGGTCGGCTCGATCAGCCGGTTGATGTGACGGACCAGCGTCGACTTGCCGCAACCGGAGAGCCCCATAATGCAGAAGGTCTCGCCTTTGAAGACCTCCAGGCTGACATCCACCATACCAAGGGTGCAGCTGAATTCGCTCAAGACCTCGGCCTTGCTCAGGCCCCGGTCCTGCATCGCCGCCATTGCCGCGGCGGCCTGGTCGCCGAAGATTTTCCAGACGCCGCTCAGCTTTATGGCGATGTCACTCATTGGACGTTCTGACTTCGGATACCGCGGCTCGACACCCAGAGAAGACTGCCGACACGCGCTCACGGCAAGGGCAGCCGCTGGCGCTTCGCCGGGCTGCCCTCAAGAAGTTCATGGACGGGTTAGTTCGTCAACCAAGAAGCAACCAGCTCCGCGTTCTCTGTCGCCCATTCATTGGCATACTCGAGCGGGTCTCGGCGCTCGACACCCATTGCGAACGACAACTCGCTCAAGTGCGTCGGCGTGAGCGCAACGTTGTCCAGGAGAGCGGCCACTTCCGGAAAGTCCTTCTGGAGGGACTTGGCGTAGTGGATGTGAAGGTTCGCCGGCTTCCATCCGGTGCTGGCCTGCGACTTCGCGAGCCAATCCGGATCATCCGTCGGCTTTAGGACATGCCAACTGTCAGGATCATGCGCCGGTTCCTCCAAGAGGACCACGTCATGCTTCTGGAACATGTAGTGCACGTCCGAGCAGTAGCCGACCCAGTGCTTCCCTGCGGCAGCGGCGTTGTCGAGCTTGCCGTAGGCGACGGCATCCTCCAGCTCGAGGAGTTGCAGCGTCTCGTCGTATCCGTAGTCCCTTGCCCGAACCTGTTCGATGACGGTGGATGCCCAGCCCGGAGCGCCGATGAAGATCTCGCCCCGTCCGTCGCCGTCGCTGTCGAACAGCGCGGCTTTCTGCGGATTGGTCAGGTCGGTAATACTCTTGACCTGCGCCGTTTCGAAGGTATGGCGCAGGACACACATACCGTTTTGACTGTTTGTCTTGTTGGGGCTCATCACGACGCTGAGCTTCTGGTTTACGTAGGTGTCATGCAGGTTCTGCTGGTTCGGCAACCAGACTTCCGGATGAACGTGCATGCTGCCTTTGTCCATACCCTCGAAGACAACGGGGTTCGTACCGCTCTGGATCTCGACGTCGAGGCCGAAGTTGTCTTCGATGACGACTTTCAGAATATGCGCCTTTGCTTGAACCGTGGTCCAGTTGGGCATGCCGATGACGATGTCCGCGGCTTGTGCCGTGCCAGAGAGCGCGACCGAGATTGCCGCCGCTTTCAGAGCCGTTCTTGCAAGCATCATGATCACCTTCTCCTCTTGGCCTTCTTCGATTCCGATCGTTGGTTGCGTCGGGTGGGCCCGGCTGGCCCCGACGAAACCGTGAAGCCGATGACCAGCGCAAAGACGTTTCGACGTTGCGACTTGGCTATGGACGCTAGGTTCCTTCCCGATCGTTGAACGCTTGCTTGGCAAGGTAACGCACGACTGTGACAAGTATATGAAATCGTCTTAATTTATTCAATCATATTTTCTGAGAGAAATTCAATTCTCCCTACCAGCGCCAGCAATCAGACCAAGGACGCCTGACCGACGGGAGCTGCCGACGTCATCCTTCTCCGACGCGATGTGACGTTCTCCGACGACAAGCTCGCCCGGGCCGCCAACGAGATCCGCCGCGGTGCTTTGCTTGCTGTCACCAATCCCGATCGGTCGCGTCCTGGCGAAGAAGGCCGCCTTGTTCCGGAGACCGGGGCTTGCGCCGCGCCACCGGCCGTGTGCGTTATGGGTAAGCCACAGCCGGCTTTCTTTCTCGAAGCTCTGCAAAGACTGGGCTCTGTTCCGAGCTCTACCCTTGTGATCGGCGACAACCCGGAAACCGACGGTGCCGGCGCCGTCCGGCAAGGGATGCGTCACGTCCTCGTTGGCCCGGGTCCCGACCGCCACGTGGTTTACCCCGGTCAATTGGTGGAGCGCTTGTTCGCAGGCCGATAAACCCTCCATGCCATTCCTCGCCGGGCGTCTGCCTAGTAGGAGAGCACGACCTCCGCCTCCCCTTTACGGAGAGCCATCCATGGCACGAACGCAGCAGACGGAGAGCCTGGCCCAGGACTTGGTGCAGCCGATCCCGTTCATCCACGAAGACCTCAATCGCAAGGACGATTTTGCATCAGGCTCGAAGTTCCTTCTGCTTATCGACACGAGCGGCAGGTGCGATGAGGTTGGGCGGGTTCTGGTCTTGCGCCTCCTTGACCAGTGCCGTGAGACGATAGAATCCATGCGCCATCTTCGAGTAGGGTGTCAGCAGGAAGAAGGCGAGCACCGCGCCCAGATGCAGGGCCATGAGCGCGGTCAGCGCGCCGGTTCCGCCAAAGGCGTAGAGCGCCAAGCCGGAAGCGCTGACAAAGAACAGCAGCAGGGTGAAGGCCATCTCGCCGCCCCAAACGCTCGAATCCGCCAAGGCTCGATCGGATCTCAGCTTGAGCTCGATCATCGCCAGGGTTCCCACTGACAGCAGGATGCCGCCGGGAACGCCCAGCAGCTTCGGCAGCGAGAAGAACCCATAGGGCGCCGGCCTGTCGAAGAGATAGTGCATCACCGTCGCGACACAGGTGGCGGCGAAGCACAAGAGGAAGCCGTACATCACCATCTGGTGGCGCCAGCGGCGGGCATGCGAGAAGCGGTCTTCATCCTCGAAGTTGCAGCCGTCGCCATGCCCGCCGTCGAGGTTCTTCATCCGCGCGGCCGAGCCGAAGGCGGAGACGATATCGGACAGCCGGATGGGGCCGCCTCCCACGGCGTCCCAGTACTTTCTGAGGCTAAGGAAAATGCTGAAGAGCGGAAACAGGAAGGCGGGCAAGAAGATCGCCACCATCGCATTGTGCGAGAGGACCGCGTAGAAACCCTCGCCGCCCCGGGCATCTTCGCCGAGCGTCCGGATCGCCCAGAGGACGAGGGCAAAGCCGAGGACCGTCGCAAGAGCCATGGCGACACCGCTCTTGTGGAACGCCTTAGCCAGCACCGACGGAAAGGCGTATTCCTGCCAACTGTCCTGTCGGACCTTCGCCAATGCCTGCGGCAGGTTCAGTGCGAACTCATGGGGCTCGGTGTACTGGCAGGCATAATAGCAGCCGCGGCAGTTGTGGCAGAGATTGGCGAGCTGCGTGATGTCGCCGCCGCCGAAGAACCGCTTGCGGTTGATCGCCGGGAACACCGAGCAATAACCTTCGCAGTAGCGGCACGCGTTGCAGATTTCGATCTGGCGCCTGGCCTCATCGACAGACTCAGTTTGCATGGGCCGCAGCCTCCCGTCCTGCGATGCGTCCGAAGACGGTTCCGATGGTCATGCCGAAGCCGGCGAGATAGCCCTGGCCGAGGATCGAGCCGGCCATGGTCTCGCCCGCGGCCCAGAGGTTCTTGACCTTGCCCGCATCCGTGCTGGTCTGGGCGTTCTCATCCACCTTGAGGCCGAGATAGGTGAAGGTGACACCGGTTCTCAGGCTGTAGCCGTAGAAGGGCGGATCACAGATGCGCCGCGCCCAGTTGGTCTTGGGCGGATCGATCCCCCGCGTGGTGACGCCATCGAGTTCGGTCGGATGGAAATCGCTGTCGTCGCCGCAGGCGGCGTTGAAGCCATCCACCGTTGTGCGGAGCTTTTCCTTCGGCAGCCCCATCTTGTCAGCCAGCTCCTCGATGCTGTCGGCCTTGATCGGCGGAAAGACCGAAGGCATGAAAAGCTCCAGCGATTTGGAATCGATAATGACATAGCCGATCTGATCCGGCTGACCGGCGACGAGGCGACCCCAGATCGCGTAGCGCTTGGGCCAGACGTCTTCACCTTCGTCGTAGAAGCGCTCGCCGTTCTTGTTGACGACGATGGAGTAGACCACGCAGTCCAGCCGCGTGACGATGCCGCCGTCGAACTTCGGGGCCCGGCCATCTATCGCTACAGCGTGGCACTGGGTGGGGTCGCCGACCGACTGTACGCCCTGATCCAGCAGGTCCTTGAGAACCACGCCGCGGTTGTAGGGTGTACCGCGAATGAGGAAGTTCTTTGCCGCCGGCCCCCAGGCACGCGCCAGCCAGTCAGTGTCAGCTTGAAACCCGCCCGAGGCCACCACGATGGATTTCGGTTCGAGGCGATGGCTTTCATCCTGGTAAGTGAATTCCAGGCCGGAGACATAGTCGCCCTCCAGCTCCAGATGCGTCACTTGCGCCTCGTAGATCACCTCCACCCCCAGGCTCCGCGCGGTGCGGTAGTAGGCGTTCACCAGTGCCTTGCCACCGCCCAAGAAGAAGGCGTTGGTACGCGATAGCGACAAGGTGCCCGAGAGCGAAGGCTGAAACCGAACGCCGTGCGCCTCCATCCATGGCAGGCACTGCTCCGAGGCGCGGATGGCGAGCCGGGCGAGGCCCTCATCGGTCCGGCCGCCCGTTACCTTGAGGAGGTCGTCGTAATACTCCTCTTCGCCATAGCTTTCGGTCAGGACCGAAAGGGGCCCGCGATGCATGCAGCGGAAATTGCGGGTGTGGCGCGAGTTGCCGCCACGATAGGCCTTGGGCGCGCCCTCGAGCAGCAGCACCCGTGCGCCGGCTTCGCGGGCGGTGATTGCCGCGCAGAGCGCCGCATTCCCGCCGCCGACGATCACAAGGTCGTAGCTCTCGGCCTTGTCGAACATGCTGTCCCGCTTCCTAGCTCGGACGGATGACGCAGCGGACACACGCGTCGTCGACGGCGCGAAGCCGGGCGCCCGTCGTCGTTTCCGACTGCGAAATGATAGGGCACATACACTTATTTGAAAAATGCAATTAGTGTATTTATTATTGTTCTATGCGCATAAATTTCGAATTCTCCGACCTCGAAGCCTTTCTCGCCGTCGCCGATCTCGGCTCGTTTCAGCGCGCGGCAGAGCAGCTAAACGTCTCGCAGCCCGCGCTCACCCGGCGGATTCAGAAACTCGAGGCGACACTGGGCGTCAGGCTCTTCGACCGCACGACGCGGTCGCTGAAATTGACGCTTGCGGCCAAACGCCTGCGCGGCCGGGCGCAAGCCATGGTCGATGGCGCCGCCGAAGCGATGCTGGCGCTCCAGGACGAGACCGCCCGGTTCGAGTACGAGCGCAACGCCATCGTCTCCATTGCCCTAGTGCCGAGCGCCACGCAGAGGATTCTGACCAATGCGATCCAGGAGTTTCGCAGACGCGGATACGCCGCGCGCATTCGCATTCTCGACGGGCTCGCCAATGACGTGGCCGAAGCGGTCGCGCAGGGCGAGGCCGATTTCGGCGTGACCTCCATACCCGCGCTGGAGCCCAATATCGGCTTCCAGGCCATCACGGATGATCCATTCGTCCTTGCCTTCAGGCGTGATAGTCCGTTGGCGGAGCAGGCGGAGATCCGCTGGGATTCACTGAAAGACCTGCCGCTGATCGTGGCGATGAAGGGTACCGGCAACCGGATGGTAATCGACGAGGCGCTGGCCCGCGCGCGCCAAAGCCTGAGCTGGTTGTACGAGGTGCGACGCACGACGACCGCTCTTTGTCTGGCCGAAGCCGGAATCGGTGTTGCGGTGCTGCCTGAGACGGCGGTCCCCGGAGATCCCAAATCGCCAATTGTCTCGTGCCCCCTGGTCGCACCCACCGTATCGCGCACGATCGGTATCGTCCGGCGACTCGCTCAGCCCCTCCCGACGCCAGCCGAGGCCATGATCAGAATTCTCGAAGAGGGCGGGGCCAAAGCTCATGCTTAGCCCGATGACCGTGCCGGGAGAATCGCGCTGCTCGTTTCAACAGCCTCATTGGGGCCTTTCCAGACGGACGCCGGAACAAAAACGTTTCCCTCGAACAGGCGCCGACAGGTGCGAATGGTTCCGGCGCGCACCACATCCGTCTCGGCCCCATGGCCGCGAACCTCGAGAACGACGTCGATGATCCCCGATGGATGCTCGATTGAAATCGTTTGCTTGGGCTGGCACGAGACCTGCCCGAGGCCATCGGCGACCGTTCCTTCGATCACCGCGCAGGTCGCGACACAGATCGCGCCCGAGACGGCATGGGCGGCGTGGGTTTTCTGCGGTACGAAATAGCGTGACGTAATCGTGCCGCCGGCCGCAGGCTCCGAGAGGAGTCCTAGCTTCGGCACGACCTTGTTCGACACATGGCCGAGGCCCATGCGCAAGGCCGCGGCCCGGCGGATGGATTCCATGCGCAGGAAAAGCTCGGTATCTTCGTCAAGCTCGGCCTTGCTCTCGTGACCCGTTTTGCCGAGGTCCTTTGCCCGCATGATGACCATCGGCATCGCCACATCCATACAGGTGACGGCGACGCCCTCGATGTCCTCGTGCAAACAGCCGGTCGGCAGCAAGGCGCCGGTCTTTGAGCCGACGACGTCCATGAAGTTGAGCACCACCGGCGCCGCCGTACCCGGTACGCCGTCGATCGCGGTATCGCCTTCGTACTCCACCCGTCCTCCCGGTGTCTGCACCACGGATTCGATCAAAGAACCGGTGTTGACGTTGTGGACTCTGACCATCGCCGTGCCTTCTGCCGCCGGGACCAGTCCAGCCTCGATCGCGAAGGCACCGACACCGGAGAGGATGTTGCCGCAGGTCGGTTCGGTGTCGACGACGGCACGCTCGATGGCAACTTGGGCGAAGAGGTAGTCGACGTCGGCGTCCGGGCGCGAGGGAGGACCGACCATCGCGACCTTGCTGGTCAACGGATCGCCGCCGCCTATGCCGTCAATCTGGCGAAGATCCGGCGAGCCCATGACCGATAGCAGGACTTCGTCACGGCGTTTCGGCTCCGCCGGCAGGTCGCGCAACAGGAAATAGGGCGCCTTCGAGGTCCCGCCGCGCATCACGACACAAGGAATCTTGGTCTGCATGGGTCGAATCGTCTCGTCAGTGCGCCATCAAGACCGGACGATCGGCCGATGCCAGGATCTCGCGGGTGACACCGCCAAAGACGATCTCGCGCATGCGCGGCCGGCTGTATCCGCCCATCACGATGAGATCGGCGCTGTTGGCCTTGGCCGCGTCGACCAGGGCATTGCCGATGTGGTGCGTCGTCGGACGCAAAATGTCCGTCGTGACCGATGCGCCCTTGAACGACAGGTAGTCCTTAACGGCGTCGAGACCCGGAGCGACTGTGGCGCAATCCGCCGTTGCAGCGACGACGACCGCCTCGGCGTTGGTCAGCAAAGGCAGGGCATCGTTGACGGCACGCGCCGCTTCGCGGCTACCGTTCCAGCCGACGAGAATGCGGTCGGCTCGGAAGGACTGCTGATCTCTCGGCATCAGCAGAAGCGGCTTGCCGGTTTCGAGGAGCGCCGCCTCGAAAGAGGCAGAGGGTCGAGCCTCTGTCGGGCGCGACAGCAGAATCATGTCGACGACCCTGCCGTGGCTCGCGATCAAGCCGCTTCGCAGACCGGTGCTCTGTCGCCACGTTGCGCTCGGTCCGTGGGGAGCCGGGGGATCGCCAAGTGCGACACCTTGTTTCCGGCAAAGCGCGTCGAACAGCGCACGCAGCTCTGCACCCACCTCTTCGGCATGGCGATCGGCGGTTTCCGTCAAGCCCCGCATCGCTTCCTTCGACATGCCGAAAATGTCTTCCGGAATGGACTGGCGCGGACTCACGTAGGTGAACAGAAGTTGTAGATGCGCGCCGAAGTGCTTGGCGACTGCCAGGCCGCCGGTGATCCGCTGCTCGACATCGCCCCCCAGCCCGACGGGCATCAACAAGGACCGGAAGTGACCCATCCTCTCCTCCGTCTCTGGTCGATCACCCGATGGGCCATGGCAGGCTCACCGCCTCCTGGAGCAATCCGCGCGGAAAATCGAGCACCATGATATGCGCCAGGAACACGAGGAAGCCGACGCCGCAGGCTGTCAGAAGCCCGGCCTTCGCCCAGGAAACGCCGCCTTTCACCTTCAGGAAAACAAGGAAGAACGCCGTCAGCGCCAAGAGGTATCCAATGACGAAAATCGCCGCGAGGAAGCCGGCGAGCCAGTAGATGTAGTGGCCCAGGCCGACGAGTCGGTCGCGGTTTCCAGCCTCGCCGCCGAGCTCCTCGTCGTGATTGGCGGCGGCTTTCGCCGGGGCGATCGTCAGGTCGTAGAGCACCCAGCCGCCAAGCACCAACATGACGACCGAAACCGCACCGGTGTAGATGCCGCCGAGATAGGAATGCTGGAACGCGTCGTAGAGGCCGTAGGCGAAACAGACCAGCAGGAAGCCCGCGAACAAGGCCTGCGGGCGGCGGTCCGATGCGTGGCGCGCTTGTTCGTCGTCCGTGCCGCGATGACCGTAGATCGCGCCGAGTACGACCGATGACAGCGTCAAGAGACCGATGATGATGACGCCGGGACGGGTGACGAACTCCCACTCGTAGAACTGCAGCGCCTGGTAGAGATAGGTCTCCATCTGGCCCGACAGAACGAAGCCGATGAGCAGTGCCGGCCGCGGCCAGCCGAAGCGCTTCATCAGGATGCCGAGCAGGCCGATCGCGAAGAGCGCCACGAGATCGCCGAGGTCGCGCGTCGCCTGAAAGGCGCCGAAGCAGATCACCATGATCATGAAGGGCGCCATCAGCGGATAGCGGATCGTGGTCAACTTGGCGACGTGCTTGGATATCAGCAGGCAGGTTCCGGCGCCGATGACGTTGGCCAGCGCCAGCGACCATATGATCGTGTAGGTGATGTCCAGGTTCTCTTCGACCATGGAAGGACCGGGCTCGATGCCGATCAGCACCATGCCGCCGAGGAACACCGCCATGCTGCCGGACCCGGGCACACCGAACAGCAGCGTGGGAATCAAGCCGCCGCCCTCTTTGGCGTTGTTAGCGGATTCCGGCGCCAGAACGCCGCGGATATCACCCTTGCCGAACTGCGATTTGTCCTTCGAGGTCTGCACGACGTGGCCGTAGGCGATCCAGTCGACGACACTGCCGCCGAGGCCCGGTAGCGCGCCGACCATGGAGCCGATACCGGCGCAGCGCACGCAGAGCCACTTGTGGCGGATCGTGTCCCGCAGGCCGTCGAGCCAGCCCTTGCCGAGCGTCGCGCCGCCGGCGATCGATCGATTCTGCCGCAGGAGGTCGACGATCTCCGGAATGGCGAAAATGCCCAGGCCGACCACGACGAGCGGCACGCCGTCGGTGAGATAGTCCAGATCGAAGATCATGCGGTACTCGCCGGTGGCCGGTGCACCGCCGACACCGCCGAGGAGCAGGCCGATTCCACAGGCGGCCAAACCCTTCACGATGCTGGAGCCGGCCATGACCCCGACCATGCTGAGGCCCAGAACCGTCAGCATGAAGAGCTCGGCCGAGCCAAACAGAAGGATGACGGGGCGGGCGATCAGAACGAAAACCGTTAGAATCAAGGCACCGAGCAAGCCGCCGAACAACGATGCGGAAAAGGCGGCACCCAACGCACGGGCCGCCTCGCCTTTCTTGGCGAGCGGAAATCCGTCGAGAACCGTTGCTTGAGATGCACTCGAGCCCGGTATCCCCATCAAAACGGAGGTAAAGGTGTCGGAGGTGGGGATCACGACCACGAGGCCGATCAGCATGGCCAGCGCGGAGGTGGGATCCATGCCATAGAGAAACGGAAGCAGAAGAGAAAGGCCAACGATCCCGCCGAGGCCGGGGAAAATCCCGACCGCGAGCCCCAGGAAGACGCCGCCAATCAGATAGAGAAGATGGACGCCGCTGGCGATGTTCCCGAGCGCGATGAGCGCACTGTCAAGCATCGATCCCTCCCCGATGAATGGCCGGGGGCGGGTCCGCTCGACCCGCCCTCTTCACCGATCCAGGTCAGAACTTGACGTTGTAGGTTTCAGTCAGCCAGGTCCGCACCCAGTCCTTGGCATTCGGATCGACGTTGACCGCCGTATCCAGCAGCAGTTCGGCGTCGGGGCCGACCTTTTGCGGATAGGTGCCGAGGACAGTCTGCGATTCTTCTTTGAAGCCGGGGGTGTCAATGGTCTTGGCTACGGCATCGCGCCACGCCTGCAACACGTCATCCGGCGTGTCCTTCGGCAGGAAAACCATCTTCTGGGCGGCGAACCCGGCGATGAAAAAGGCCTTCCAGGCCTCGAACCACTCGCCCGACGGCTTCTTGCCGTGGACCATTTCATAGACCTCGACGAAGTGAGGCAGATCCGGGAAGGTCGGGTCGCGCACCAGGTTCCCCTGTTCGTCGAGCGCACCCCAGCTCATAATCGGGACGGCTTTGCCGCTATCGACCAGTGGCTTCACCTTCTTGA
>JAKSDN010000618.1 GCA_022360075.1 Kiloniellales bacterium
CGCCGGCGGCTCGGCCAAGCAGGGCCGCGACCGGCGCACCCAGGCGATCCTGCCGCTGCGCGGCAAGATCCTCAACGTCGAGCGGGCGCGCTTCGACAAGATGCTCTCTTCGGCCGAGATCGGCACGCTGATCACGGCGCTCGGCACCGGCATCGGCCGCGAGGAGTTCGACATCGGCAAGCTGCGTTACCACCGCATCATCATCATGACCGACGCCGACGTCGACGGCTCGCACATCCGCACGCTGCTGCTGACCTTCTTCTTCCGGCAGATGCCGGCGCTCTTCGAGGGCGGCTATCTCTACATCGCCCAGCCGCCGCTCTATCGGGCCAAGAAGGGCTCGTCCCAGGTCTATCTGAAGGACGACCGCGAGCTGGAGCGCCACCTGATCGCCGCCGGGGTCGCGGCCTCGGTGCTCGAGCTGGCCGACGGCGGCCAGATCGCCGGCGAGCACCTGACCGAGCTGGTCCATCACGCGGTGCGGGCCAAGCACCTGATGGAGCCCTTGGTGCGCCGGGTCGGCAATGCCGACGTGGTCGAGCAGGCGGCGATCGCCGGTGCGCTCAATCCCGAGGTGATCACCGACGAGGAGCGTGCGCAGCAGGCCGCCGAGTACATCGCCCACCGGCTCGATGCCCTGGCGCCGCCGGAGGCGCGCGGCTGGCGCGGCCAAGCCGCCGCGGACGGCGGTCTTGCCTTCAGCCGCACCCTGCGCGGCGTCACCGAGCGGCGCCTGATCGACGGCCCGACCATTCGCTCCATCGAGGCGCGCCGGCTCGACGAGATGGTGGCCGAGCTGCAACAGACCTACCTGAAGCACAGCGTCCTGCGCAGCAAGGATGCGGAGACCACGGTGACCGGCCCGAGCGGTCTGGCCGATGGCATCTTCGCCCAGGGCCGCAAGGGCATCACGATCTCCCGCTACAAGGGCCTCGGCGAGATGAACCCGGAGCAGCTCTGGGAGACCACGCTCGATCCCAACGTCCGCTCGCTCCTGCAGGTGCGCGTGCCGCACGCCCAGGAGGCCGAGGACATCTTCTCGACCCTGATGGGCGAGGGGGTCGAGGAGCGCCGCGAGTTCATCCAGTCCCACGCCCTCGAGGTCGCGAACCTCGACGTTTGAGCGGATGTCGGCGCCGGCCGTTATCGCTGAAACACCGCTGAAACAGAAAAACGAACGACCTGTGATTTTCCCCACGGCTTCCGCCCCGGGGCTCTGACAATCTCGCGCTCCAGCAGGGTCCGGTGGCGGGGCTGTTCGTTCGCGGGCCAAAGATGCGGGCGGTCAAGCCTTCGGTCCCTGCCTTACTTTCAGCGCCCTACTTTTAGCCCATGTCCAAGGTCCCGGCGGTGCTAGGCTGGAACGGGGACAGGGAGATGGATCTCGAGAGCTTTCGCGGTGTGGAGCGCTTGCTGGTCGTGCTGGCAGGCGCGATGTCGGTTTTTCTCGGCTACCGCCTGTTTCTGAAGATGCCCGAGCGCGATCAGGGCGAAGGCCGCTTCAAGCTGCCCGGCGGGGTCTCGATCTACGTCAGCCGGGTGGGACCGGGCGTTTTTTTTGCCTTGTTCGGCGCTGCTGTGATTGGCTTTTCGGTCCAGGCACCGCTGGTGATCACGGAGAAGGCAACGGCGGTCGCCGGCGGCGATGCGACGCGAGGCACACCGACGGCAGCTTACGAGCGGCAGGTCAGCAGTCAGCGGAGCTACTTCAACACCACGGTCGTGCAGGATCAGGCCGCCGCCCTGGCCGAGGCGCGCTTGAAGGTGCGCACGCACATCGGTTTTCTCAACGGGCTGCCGCCCGCCTTGCGCGGCGACCTGCCGGCGCGCGAGCGCCAGGCGATCGTCCGCAGTCTGCGCAACGCCAAGCTTGACCTGGTCCAGGCGGTCTGGGGCGATTGGGGCGACTGGCCCGCGTTCGCCGACTGGGTGCGCCTGGGCGCCGAGGGCGATCCCCCGGCGGGCCTGGAAGCACCGGCGGCGCTCTACCGCCACCGCGGCGACGGCACCGCGCCATGACCCGGCTGCTGGCGATTCTCTTGCTCGTCGTCCTGCCGCACGGCCCGGCCGCCGCCGATCCGGCGGCGACGCTCTACGACCGCGAGACCTTGAGCTATTGGGGCGAGCGCTACGCGCGCAGTACGGAGCGCATCCTGCTCGAAGGCATCGCCCCGGAGCTCGAGCCCGCGGAATACCGGACGCTCCTGCAGGTCCGCCTGCGCTTTCCCCTGCGCGGCGAAGATCTGATCGGCTTCTACGCGGTTTGGCCGCCGCCGGAAATCGTGATGCCCGCCGTCTCCCTGAAGCTGCTCGACGATCTCTCGATCGCCATGGCCTGGCTCTGGGTCGAGGGCTACAGCCTGGAGACGGTCGAGGAATACGTGGCCATGCTGCGCTACAAGCCCCAGGCCGCGTTTCCCGGCGGGCGCTACCCGCTTCCCTTCGCCGCGCTGGGCGTGCCGCAGGACGTGCTGTCCGACCAGCGGGTCGACGATCTCTCCCTGCGCTTCTTCAACTCCGCGCGTGCCTTCATCCTGGCGCACGAGCTGGCCCATCTGCACTTCCGCCACGAAGGCCGCGGTGCCGGCGTGCTGCAGAGGGAGATCCAAGCCGACCGCTTCGCCCTCGACGTTCTGGCGCGCACCGGGACGATCCCCATGGGCATCATCCTCTACTTCCAGGCCATGGCTCATTGGGCGCCGAACCGCGCGCAGTTCGACAGCGAGCAGGCCTGGCAGGCCTTCCTGCGCGAGCGCAAGACCCATCCCTTGAGCGGCGAGCGGGTCGCTGCCATCGCCGAGGCGCTGGCGGAGCTGGCGCCGGCCTTCGCGCGCAACGACCCGAATCCGCGCAATGCGGAAGATGTCGTCCGCTCCATCGCAGGCGAGCTCGACAAGCTGGTCGACTACCTGGATGACGGCGACATGCAGCGCTGCGTCGGCGAGATGGCCGCCAACGCGCCGCTCGACGCCCTCGCGCCAAGACCGGCCGGACGCTCCTTGCTCGCTTGCTGAAGGCGGGGGTGTCCTCTTTGCGCCCCTTGTGCGTCACCGCGATGCCATCACGAGGCCACATTGTGGGCCTTGCTTGGCCGCACTGGTCTCGCTGGCATCCGGCGGGCGACTCGACTAAAGCGGGGGCATGGTGAGAAGGACCGAGCCTAGGGGCAAAGGCCGAAGCAAGGCGGGCGCCCGCCGCGCCGGCAAGGGCGCGAAGCCGAAGGTGCGGCGGCGGGGCTGGTTCGGGCCTTTGCTGCGCGGCCTGATCGTCGTTGGGATCTGGCTGTCGCTGGCCGTCGGCGGATTGGTCGCCTGGTACGCCTACGATCTGCCGGACGTCGGCCGGATCGCCGAGATGACGCGGCAGCCCAGCGTCACGCTGCTTGCCGCCGACGGCA
This sequence comes from Kiloniellales bacterium, assembly GCA_022360075.1. The sequence goes on from JAKSDN010000618.1 coordinate 3,398, forward strand.
GCGAGCTGGCCTCCTTCGGCGATCTCTACGGCGAATCGGTTGATCTGCGCGATCTGCCCGAGCACCTGCCGCAGGCGGTGCTCGCCATCGAGGACCGGCGTTTCTACAGCCACTTCGGCCTCGATCCCATCGGCCTGCTGCGCGCCGCCTATGTCAATCTGCGCGAGGGTCGGCTCGTCCAA
>JAKSDN010000347.1 GCA_022360075.1 Kiloniellales bacterium
GATCCGCAATCGGATCTCGCCCGCCTCAACCGGATCGGCAGGCTGGCAAGACCCGAGCCGGAGTTCCTCGCGCTGCTGAGGCTTTGCGGCGAAGTCCATGACGCGACGGGCGGTCATTTCGATCCGACGGTTCAGCCGCTCTGGCAGGCGATGTCGCGTCACCGCGGCGCGCCGGACGCGGCCGTGCTGAGGGCCGCGCTGTCGCGCGTCGGCTGGCCGGGCGTCGCTTTCGATCGCGAGGCCGTGCGCTTCGCGCGGCCCGGCATGGCCATGACCTTCAACGGCATCGCCCAGGGATTCGCGACGGACCGCGTCGCCGAGACGCTGGCCGCGTATGGTTTCGCGGAAACGCTGGTGAATATCGGCGAGTTCCGCGCGGGCGAGGGGTCTTGGCGCGTGGGCGTGGAAGATCCTCGCTACGGGCTGGTCGCGACCCGCCGGCTCGCGCGCTCGGCCATCGCCACCTCGAGCCCCGCGGCCTTGCCGTTCGGCGATAGCGGTCTCGGCCACATCGTCAATCCCACGCGCGCTCTCGCGCCGCCGATCTGGTCGACCGTGAGCGTCGAGGCGAAGACAGCCGCGCGCGCCGACGGCTATTCGACGGCGCTCTGCCTGCTCAATCGTTCGGGCGTGGAGGCTGTTACGGCAAGGGTTTCCGGGCTCGACCGTGTGCTGCTTATCGGTGCGGACGGGGAGCGGTTCGAGCTGGCTTGAGGCCTATCGGCCTCGGGTGATCACCAGGATGCGGGCGTGTAGGACAGGCCGTAGTCGGCGAAGATCTGGCGCAGGCGGCCGTCCTCGACGGCGGCGCGGATGGCGTCGTCGACCGCGTAGGCGAGCGGGCGATAGGTGTGGCGGATCGCCACGCCAAGAGGCCACTCGCCGACCGCAAAGCCGAGCAGGGGCGGCGCGTGCACGGCGATCTCCGGCGTCTGCCCGAACTCGAGCTGCGCCCGCGCGCCCATCACCGCCTTGACCTCGCCCGCGGCCAGCGCGGCCATCGCTTCGCCCGGCGTGGCGTAGCGCCGGATGTTCGGCATCACCTGGCCGCCGGCGAAAGAGGAGAGGTAGAAGTCGGCGATCGAATCGTTCTCGACGCCGACCGTGTCGTAACGGAAGTAGGCCGGCACCGGAGCCGAGTCAGGATAGGCGTCGCGGCGGTAGGCGATGACGATCTTCTCGTTGAAGTACTGCCCGGTCAGCACGACTTGCTCGTTGCGGCAGGCCAGGTCGCTGTTGTAGGGCACGTGCAGCATCACGTTGCTCACGCGCCCGCCGATGATCGGGCCCTTCCAGACATAGTTGCGCAGGTCGCCGTCGACGTTCTCGGAGGCGGCGACGAAGTTGAAGCGGGCTTCCACGCCCAGGTCCTCGGCGATCAGCCGGCCGAGCTCGATGTCGATCCCGTGCGCCTTGCCGCCTTCCTCCCAAGAATAAGGCGCGAAGTCCTCGTAGACGGCGAACTCGATGAAGCCCCGCTCGACGATCTGATCGAGGTCCTTGCCGACGATATCCCGGCTCGTGTTCTGCGGCTTCGGCCCGGGTACGAAATTCTCGCAGCGCGCCAGCGCTGCCGTGCCCGAGGCGAAGAAGACCGAAGCGGCGAGCAGAGCCGGGAGGAGGCCTTTGGGCATCTACTGCGCGGCGGACAGGCCGATGGTGAGCGTATCCGCGGCGCTCTTCAGGCTCTCCGCCGAGCCGTCGAGCAGCCGCGCGGCGCGGAAGGCGACGCTGTCGGCCACCGGCGCGCCCGAGGCCGTTTCGACCTTGGAGGCGATCTCGGAGAGCTCTTGCCTGACCGAGTCGACGGCGCCCGCGTCCTGCGTCGGCACCTCGGACCACTTCACGAGCTGGTCGCGGATCTCCTTCAGGCGCTCGTTGAAGGGGTCGAGCGCGTCCTCGTCGGGACGCGATTCGATGTAGGTGCGGATCGCCCAGGCGGCTTTCTGCCCGAGAAGCTCGCCGAAGGCCGGCATTTTGGTAATGCCGTTTTGGGTATAGCCGTCACGGAAGCGTTCGACGTACCACTCGTCGCCGAACTCCTCGGCCTCCAGATAGCGCAGGTCGGGCGCCAGGCCGCCGGAGACCGCACCGAGACCGTGGCAGCGTGCGCAGTTTTGGTTGTAGCCGGACGCGCCGATTTCGATGGCCTGGTTCCAGACCTCTCCGCCGGCTTCGCGATAGGGATTTTCAGTCAGCCATTCCTCGCCGACGTCGGGCAGCGCGTCGGTGTTGACGGGCTGCGGGGCAACGTCGCCGTGGGCATGGACGAGCGTTGCAACCATGAGTGCGGTGAGCGCGGGGATGGCCCCCTGGCACCAGCGTATGGCTCGTGGGGAAAGCATGATCATCCTCCCAACTTTATCGGATTTGGCCGCTTCTATCACGCAGCCGTATTGTCGGCATATTCGACTTTCGATTTACGCTAATCGCCGGCGTTATACCTTGGTCCAATACATGCGTTAGGACGGCGTTGCTAGTATCGAAGCCAGGGGGAGATGGCTGATGCGTAGTGCGGTTTTGTCATTGTTGTTCGTGCTCGTCGCCTCCACCGCAGGCGCCGAAATCGATGTCCACATCGCCTACCTCGAGCAACAGATCGACCGGCCGCCGACCCTCTCGAATCTCGATCCCGTGCCGGAGGATCTCGGGCTCGCCGGCGCCGAGCTGGGGCTCGCGGACAACGCCACGACCGGCGGCTTTCTCGGCCACAAGTACCGGCTGACGGCCCGCCGGGTGCCGCCGGACGGCGACTTCCTGGCCGAGGCGCGCGAGATCCTGGCCGAGACCAAGCTGCTCGTCGTTCATGCGCCGTCCGACGGGCTCTTGGCCCTGGCCGATCTGCCGGAAGCCGAAGACGCGCTCATCTTCAATGCCTCGGCCGAGGACACGAGCCTGCGCGGTGCGGACTGCCGGGCGAACGTGCTGCACAGCGTGACGAGCTACGCCATGCGCGGCGATGCGCTCGCGCAGTTCATGAACAAGAAGCGCTGGAACGACTGGGCCCTGATCGCCGGTACACACCCGGCGGACCTGGCCTTCGCGGAGGCCCTGCGCAACGCGGCGACCAAGTTCGGGCTCAAGATCGTCGACGAGAAGACCTGGGCCTTCGACGCAGACATCCGCCGCAACGCGGCGCAGGAGATCCCGGCCTTCACCCAGTCGCTCGAGCCGCACGACGTGCTCGTGCTGGCTGACGAGGTCGGCGATTTCGGACGCTACGTGCTCTACAACACCTGGGAGCCGCGCCCGGTCGCCGGCTCCGAGGGCGTCGCGCCCGTCGCCTGGGCCGGCGTCGTCGAGCAGTGGGGCGCGGCCCAGCTCCAGGGCCGCTTCGGCAAGTCGAGTGGCCGCCGGATGCGCTCGGTCGACTATGCCGCCTGGGCCGCCGTGCGCAGCGTCGGGGAGGCGGTGACCCGCGTCGGCAAGGTCGATCCCGCCAGCCTGCGCAGCTTCGTGCTGTCCGACGATTTCAAGCTCGCCGGCTTCAAGGGCCGGCCGATGAACTATCGGCACTGGAACGGCCAGCTTCGCCAGCCGGTGCCCCTGGTCCATCCGCGGGCGCTCGTCGCGCTCGCCCCGCTCGAGGGCTTCCTGCACGAGCGCACGGAGCTCGACACGCTCGGCCTCGACGCATTCGAGTCCGACTGTCGGGCCTTTGAGGAGTAGCCGTAGCGATGAAACGACTTGCGCTGTTTCTTGTCCTGGCCGGCCTCGCCTCGCCGGCTCTCGCAGGCGAGGTCTGGGTCACGAACGAGAAGGATGACACCGTCAGCGTCATCGATGTCGAGACGCTAGAAGTCGTGCGGACTATTCCGACGGGCGAGCGCCCGCGCGGCATCACCTTTTCAAAAGACTACAGCCGCCTCTACATCTGCGCTTCCGACAGCGACACGGTGCAGGTGATGGATCCGGATACCGGCAAGATCCTTCATGAGCTGCCGTCGGGCGAGGACCCCGAGCAGTTCGTGCTTCATCCCAACGACCGGTTGCTCTACATCGCCAACGAGGACGACGCGGTGACGACGGTCGTCGACACGGAGACGCGCAGTGTGATCGCGCAGATCAATGTCGGCGTCGAGCCCGAGGGCATGGCGGTCTCGCCCGACGGCAAGATCGCCATCACCACCTCGGAAACCACCAACATGGCGCACTGGATCGACACGGAGACCCAGACGCTGTTCGCCAACACGCTGGTCGACTCGCGGCCCCGCCATGCGGAGTTCGTCAAGGGCGGCAGCGAGCTTTGGGTGAGCTCGGAGATCGGCGGCACGATCACCGTCTTCAAGGTGGAGGACCAATCGGAGATCGCCAAGATCGACTTCGCGGTCAAGGGCGTCACAGAGGACCGGGTTCAGCCCGTCGGCTTCAAGTTCACCGCGGACGAGAAGCTCGGCTTCGTCGCCCTCGGCCCGTCCAACCACGTCGCCGTCGTCAATGCCGAGACCTACGAGGTCGAGGACTACATCCTGGTCGGCCGGCGGGTCTGGCATATGGACTTCTCGCCGGACAAGTCGCTGCTCTTCACGACCAATGGCGTCTCCGGCGACGTCACCGTGATCGACGTCGCCAGTTTGAAGCCGATCAAGACCATCAAGGTCGGGCGTTTTCCCTGGGGCGCCGCGTCACGGCCGTGAGGGAGTCTGGGATGGGCAGCGTCGCGGTCGTCTTCCGGCGCGGTTTGGGTTAGAATGAGGACATCGTTGAAGGCTCTGACTGGACGGCGGCGATGTTGAGAACCGCAGTATTCGTTGGTGTGCTGATGGTCGCGCTGTCTCCGGCACGCGCCGAGGACGGCACGCTCAATCCCGAGGAGATGTCGCTGGGCAGCGTCATGGAAAAAGCCGTGCGCGGCGAGGTCGGCATGGTGACCTGTGCCCAGGGCTACTTCATCACGAAATCCGGGCGCCATGCCATGGCGCGGGTGCTTTTCGAGAAGTGCGCCGAGGCCGGCTATACGGGCGCGATGACCTGGATGGCGCAGCTCGACGATAACGGCCTTGGCGCGCCCGAGAACCCCGCCGCCGCGGCGGCCTGGGACCGTCGTGCCGCCGAAGCCGGAGATCCGGTCGGCCAGTTCAACTACGGTCTCGATCTGATCCGCGGTCGCGGCGTGGCGCAGGACATCGCGCTCGGCCGACGCTTCGTCGATCGGGCCGCCGAGGCCGGGCTGAAAATCGCCAAGCGTCTGCAGGACGCGGGCTACGACCCGGAAGAGGTCACGCCGGACGCCGATAACTGGAAGTACCACCTGGTCTTCTAGTGGTTCAATTCCGACACTTGAGTCCGATGAAATTGGATCAAGTGTCGACCAGAATTGAACCCAACAAAGAGATACCTAGTGGAGCGGCCCGACATTCCGGGATCGGAATGTTGGGGTCGTACCACTAGGCGCGTGTAGGGCGCGTACCAGTCCTTCCCACGCCGTCATTGCGAGCGGAGCGAAGCAATCCGGATTGCTGCCGCCGGTGCTGTCGCTCTGGATTGCCACGCCGGCTCTCGCCGGCTCGCAATGACGGCTGGCGACTGTGTTCGATATTGCTCCCTGCAACGCCACGCCCGCGAATCCCTACGACCATTGTGCAATTCCCAAAGCCGGCGAAGAGCGGGAATACTCGACCATCCGCGAACAGACTGTAAGCCGGCGTCATCGTCGGGATCGGCTGTTGTGCAGCGCGCGAGGGAGGAGAGTCATGCACCGGGTCTTGCTTACCGTGACCGCCGGCGTCTTCGCGTCTGGTTTAGCCCAGGCGCAGGTAACCGAGGACGATCTGCGGAACGATCAAACGATCACGAATCAAGTCGTCACGAACGGCATGGGGCGGCACCTGCATCGCTATAGCCCCCTGGACAGCATCAACAAGCAGAACGTGAGGAACCTGGTTCCCGCCTGGGCCTTCTCCTTCGGCGGCGAGAAGCAGCGCGGCCAGGAAGCCCAGCCGCTGATCTACGACGGCATCATGTACGTGACCGGCTCCTATTCCCGGCTCTACGCGATCGACGCGCGGACCGGCGAGGAGCTCTGGCAATACGATGCGCGCCTGCCGGAGGGCATTCTGCCCTGCTGCGACGTGGTGAACCGCGGGGCTGCGATTTACGGCGACAAGATCTACTTCGGTACGCTGGATGCGCGGATCATGGCGCTCGACCGCAAGACCGGCGATGTCGTCTGGCGCAAGAAGATCGCCGACTACAAGGCCGGCTACTCCTACACGGCCGCGCCGCTCATCGTGAACGGCCTGGTCATTACCGGCAACTCGGGCGGCGAGTTCGGGATCGTCGGCGAGGTGCAGGCGCGCGATGCCGAGACCGGCGAGCTGGTTTGGACGCGCCCGGTGATCGAAGGTCATATGGGCACCTACAAAGGCGAGCCCTCGACCATGACCGGCGAGCTCAACGCCACTTGGCCGGGCGACATGTGGAAGACCGGCGGCGGGGCGACCTGGCTCGGCGGCACTTACGACATCGACACCGATACGCTGGTCTTCGGCGCCGGCAACCCCGCGCCCTGGAACAGCCATCTTCGGGCCGCCGGCGAGCCGAGCGATGACAATTCCGGCGACAACCTCTATGCGGCCTCGCGCATCGGCATCAATCCGGCGAACGGCGAGATCAAGTGGCACTACCAGACCACGCCGCGCGAGGGCTGGGACTTCGACGGCGTGAACGAGGTGATCCCCTTCGTCGATGCCAACGGCAACAAGCGCTATGCCACGGCCGACCGCAACGGCTTCTTCTACGTGCTGAACCGGGAAGACGGGGCCTTCGTCGACGCTTTTCCCTTCGTGCGGGACATCACCTGGGCCGAGGGGATCGACGAGAGCGGCCGGCCGATCTTCGTCGAGAACAACCGTCCCGGAAACCCGGCGGCGGCGGCCGATGGCGCCAAGGGCGAGATCGTCTTCGCCGTGCCCTCGTTCCTGGGCGGCAAGAACTGGATGCCGATGGCCTACAGCGAAAAGACCGGTCTGTTCTACGTGCCCTCCAACGAGTGGGGCATGGACATCTGGAACGAGCCGATCACCTACAAGAAGGGTGCCGCCTATCTCGGCGCGGGCTTCACCATCAAGCCCCTGTTCGAGGACTACATCGGCTCGCTCAAGGCCATCGACCCCCTGACCGGCGAGACCAAGTGGGAGTACAAGAACGACGCCCCGCTCTGGGCCGGCGTCATGACCACCGGCGGCGGCCTGGTCTTCACCGGCACGCCCGAGGGCTTCCTCAAGGCCTTCGACGACGCAACCGGCGAGGAGCTCTGGTCGTTCCAGACCGGCTCCGGCGTGGTCGGCCAGCCGATTAGCTGGGACATGGACGGCGAGCAGTATGTCGCTGTGCTCTCCGGTTGGGGCGGGGCCGTGCCGCTTTGGGGCGGCGAGGTCGCCAAGAAGGTGAACTACCTCAATCAGGGCGGCATGATCTGGGTCTTCAAGCTGCCCAAGGGACTGGCCTCGGCCAACTGATCCGCTCTGCACGGCGGGCGGGCGCATTTCGTCGCAATGCGCCCGCCGCGCCGCAGAAAGTTAGGCCCTTGTCCGAGTATCGTTTTTCGCTCTCGTGCCTGCTATTCTGAAGATGGAGCGAAAGTCGTTTGGCGATGACAGAGGTTTCCAAGGATAGCGAGGCCCGGCCGCAGCGGGTCAGCCTGTTCTCCGCGCTCGTCGTGGACGATCATCCGCTGTTCTGCGAGGCGCTCTCGATGACCCTCAAGTCCGCCTTGAGTGTAGAGAAGATCATCACGGCGGACCGGCTGGAGCGGGCGATCACGCTGGTGCAGGGGGAGGCACGGCCGGACGTCGTCCTGCTCGATCTGAACCTGCCCGACGTCAACGGGATGGAGGGACTGATCCGTCTGAAGACGGCGGCGCCGGACGTGCCGATCATCGTCGTCTCGTCGCTGGCCGAGAACCGGATCATCGCCTCCGCCATCAAGGCCGGCGCTTCGGGCTTCATCCCCAAGCACAGTCAGCGCGAGGTGTTCCTGCGCGCCTTCGCCGAAATCTGGGCCGGCAAGACCTATGTGCCGGACGGCTACGTGCCGGTCTCGGCCGAGGCGGGCGATGCTCCTTCGGCGGAGGAGGATGCGATCCATCGCCTTGCGCAGCTCACACCGCAGCAAGCGCGGATTCTGCGCTTCGTCTGCGAAGGCAAGCTCAACAAGCAGATCGCTTTCGACCTCTCGATCGCCGAGACCACCGTCAAGGCGCACGTCACGGCCATCCTGCGCAAGCTCGGCGTGCACAGCCGCACGCAGGCGGTGCTGATGGCTCAGAACGCCCATTTTGCAAAGATCTTGCAGGAAAGCAGCCAGGTCCCCTAACTTACCGCAAACAAGAAAGATAAATGGTTTCAGGGGAGGATGATGGACGCAACGGTCATGCCGTCTGCGGCCAAGAAGCTCGCGTCACGTGTGGTGCGAACGGCCCATGCCGAGGTCGACAAGCCTCGCTTGGCGTTGTCGCGTCTCGCAAGCGAGATCGGGACGGAGGACCTGAGCCTCGTCGTCCTCTTCGTCTCGCCGGCCGCGGATCTGCCCGCGGTCGCTGCGGGGGCCAAGGAGACCTTCGGCCGAATTCCGGTGGTCGGCTGCACCACGGCTGGGGAGATCTCGCCGAAGGGCTACACGGAAAACGAGATCGTGGCCGTCGGCTTTCCCAAGGCCCACTTCGTGTCGCTGATACAGTTCATCGGCGATCTGACGGCTCTCGCCCGCCAGAATGTGGCGAGCGAGACGGTCAAGCTGCGCGGCGAGCTCGTGCGGATGGCGCCCGACTGGGAGTCGGAGTTCGCTTTTCTCATGGTCGACGGCCTGTCGCTGCTGGAGGACCAGCTTGTATCCACGCTGAGCACGGCGCTCGGGTCGACGCCACTGTTCGGTGGCTCTGCGGGCGACCGGCTCGACTTCCGCCAGACCTTCGTGCTGCACGACGGCGAGATGCACGGCGATGCGGCGGTGCTCGCCCTGCTGCGTACCAACTGCGCGGTCAAGGTGTTCAACTTCGATCACCTGACACCGACCGAGCGCAAGATGGTCGTCACCGAGGCGGACCCGGAACGCCGGGTCGTGCGCCAGATCAACGCCGAGCCCGCGGCCCGCGAATATGCGCGCATCGTCGGTATGGACCCCGAGCAGCTCTCGCCGTTCATCTTCGCCGCCCATCCCGTGGTCGTGAAGGTCGGCGGCAAGCATCATGTGCGCGCCATTCAGAAGGTCGAGCAGAGTGGCGATCTGACTTTCTTTTCCGCGATCGACGAAGGCCTGGTGCTGACTCTCGCCGATCCGCGGGATATCTCCCAGCACTTGCAGGGCGCGATGCGCGAACTCTCCGGCACGGCCAAGCCCGAGGCCATCATCGCCTGCGACTGCATCCTGCGCCGCGTCGAGGCCGAGCAGAAGCAGGCCATCGGCGCGCTGTCGCGGACCCTCGCCGCCAACAACGTGATCGGCTTCAGCACCTACGGCGAGCAGATGAACTCCGTGCACGTCAACCAGACCATGACCGGGGTCGCGATCTACCCGCCGGATAGCGAGGCCGAAGAGTGAATCTCTCGCTGATCAATCCGTCGGACACGCTCGAGCAGCAGAACGAGAAGCTGCTCAAGATCACCGCCGTGCTGATGCAGCGTGTCGAGCAAGCGACCGACGACAGCGGGGCCGCCTACGCCCATTTCCAGCGCGCCCTCATGCTCGAAGAGGAGGTGCGCGCGCGCACCAGCGACCTCGAGCAGACCCTCGAGCTGCTCAATCAGTCCAACGCCGAGCTGTCAAAGGCCACCGATGCCGCCGAGCGGGCCCGGGCGGACCTGTCGAACGCCCTCGAGGCCGTGCAGGAGGGCTTCGCCCTCTTCAACGCGGACGAAGTCATGGTCATGTGCAACAGCCGCTTCGGCATGCACATGCCGGATATCCGAGCGCAGCTCCGCCCGGGCCTGACGTTTCGCGATTACGTCCGGCTCGTCAGCCAGAGCAAGTTCCTCGCTCTGCCCGCGGGGGAAACGCCGGAGAGCTGGGCCGAGGAGCGGCGGCGCAAGCACAAGCAAAGCCACGTCAACTTCAACGTCCGGCTCGGCGGCGATAACTGGATTCAGGTGAGCGAGTACCGCATGGCCGACCAGGGCACGGCCATCCTGCAGACCGACGTCACCGACATGATCCGCCTGGAACGCCAGGAGCGCGAGAAGCTCCTGGACGACCAGGCGCGGCTGATTCGGGCGACGCTCGACCACATCAATCAAGGCATTTGCATTTTCGACAGCCAATATCGCCTGGTCGGCTGGAACCGGCGCCTCGACGAGCTTCTCAATCCGCCGATCCATCTACTTCAGATCGGCCGCACCTTCGATCGCCTGTTCGATCACATTTGTCAGGATCTCGGCTTCGCCAGTCCCGAGGAGCGAGCGCGGGTGACGGACTGGGTGCGCCGGCCGAGTGGCCGGCCGCCGCTGTCGCTCGAAGTGAAGCACAAGGAGAAGACCCACTTGGACGTCTTCGGCCAGGAGATGCCCGACAAGGGATTCGTCATCAGCTTCACTGACGTCACGGCCGAGCACGAAGCGATCGGGGCCCTGTCCGCCGTGAACGAGACCCTGGAGCAGCGCGTGCTCGATCGCACTTTAGCGCTGGAGGACGCGCTGGAGGAGGCCGAGCGCGCCAATGCCTCCAAGTCGCGCTTCGTCGCGGCGGCGAGCCATGACCTGCTGCAGCCCCTCTCGGCCGCGAAGCTCTTCCTGTCCTCGCTCGCCAACATGGACCTGGGCGCGGAGCGGCTCCAGATCGCACAGCGCGCGCAGCGCGCGCTGAAGAGCGTCGAGGCCATCCTCGATGCCTTGCTCGACATCTCGAAGCTCGATTCGGGCCGCGCCGCAGTGGAGATCGCGGCCTTTCCGGTCGGCCAGATCCTGGGACCCCTACGCGACGAGTTCCAACCGATGGCGCGGCAGAAGGGCCTCGATTTCCGGGTGCTCGACTGCGGTCACTTCGTCAAGAGCGACCCTTCCTATCTGCGGCGCATCCTTCAGAACCTCATCGCCAACGCGATCCGCTATACGGAGTCCGGAAAGGTCCTCGTCGGCACGCGGCGGCGGGGCACCGACTTACGGTTCGAGGTCTGGGACACCGGCCCCGGCATTCCCGAGGACATGCAGGAGATCGTCTTCCGCGAGTTTCAGCGCCTCGAGAACTCCGAGACCTCCGGCGACGGGGTCGGCCTCGGGCTCGCCATCGTGGAGCGGGCCTGCGCGCTCCTGGACCATCCTTTGGCCATGCGCTCCGTGCCGGGGCGCGGCACCGGCTTCTTCGTGACCGTCCCGATCAGCCAGGGGCTCGTGCTCGAGGGGGCGGAGCGCCGGGCCGAGAGCCCGGAGGAGCAGGACGCCGGTCACCTGATCGCGCTGGTCATCGAGAACGACGCCGAGGTGCGCCGGAGCATGGCCACTTTGCTGGAGAGCTGGGGCGTCAGCGTCTTCGACGTCCAAGACGAGGCCGAGGCCCTCGCGCTTCTGCAGGACATCGGCGTCGCACCGGATGTCCTCTTGGTCGACTATCATCTGGACCACGGCCAGAACGGGCTCGACGCCGTCAACGCGATCCGCGCGCGCTTCGGTGCGCTGCCGGCCGCTTTGCTGACGGCGAACCGCTCGGCGGAGCTCCGCAAGCGCTGCGATTCGGAAGGGATCGGCTTCATGAACAAGCCGATCGACCCCTCGGCCTTGCTCAAGTTCCTGAGCGCAATCCGGCCTCAGGAGGCGGGCCTGCCATCGGGTTAGGCCGGGTTCGGCTCAGTCGTGGCTGAGTCTGGTGCGGCGCTCCAGGTAGGCGCCGTAGCGCGACAGGCCGAAGACGAACAGGAAGTAGATGGCACCGACGAAGACGTAGACCTCGACGAACTGGCCGGTCCAGTCACCGCGGCCGATGGCGGCGTTGCCCGAGGCCATGATCTCGAAAAAGCCGATGATGGTGACGATCGAGGTCTCCTTGAAGGTGATGACGAACTGATTGATCGTCGAGGGCAGGCTGTTGCGAAAGGCCTGCGGCAGCAGGATGGTGAATACGCGGCCCCAGTACTTCATGCCGAGTGCGATCGCCGCCTCCTCCTGGCCGTCGGGTATCGCCTGCAGGCCGGCACGGATGATCTCCGCCTGGTAGCAGGCGAAAAAGACGGCGAAAGCCAGGACCACGCGCCCAAGCTTGTCGCCCTGCGCCCAGTCGGGCACGACGAAGGGCACGACGACGGCCGCCGCGAAGAGGATGGTCAGCAGCGGCAGCGAGCGCACGACGTCGATGACCGCGCCGGCGAGCCCGCGCAGGATCGGCAGCTTGGAACGTCGGGAGAGCGCCAGAACGATGGAAAGCGGCATACCGATCACCACCACGGCGGAGAAGATGAAGACGGTGAGCGACAGCCCGCCCCACTGCTCGGTGGTGACCACCGACAGACCGAAGAGGCCGCCGTACATCAGCAGCATGAAGCTGCCGAAGCCCGCCAGCCAAAGGGCCGGAAGGCGCTTGAGGCTCCAGAACCAGGGCAAGCACGAAAGCCCCATGGTCAGCACGATGGCCAGGCAGGCGAGGCTCGAGCGCCAGTGCTGCTCGTGGGGATAGAGCCCGAACAGGATCAGCCGGCCGCGCGCCTCGATCACGGCCCAGCAGGCGCCGCCGGCCTCGCGGCAAAGGTCCCGGTCGCTGAGCGACCAGACGGCCCCCAGGAAGGCCCAGTCGAAAACGCGGAGCAGGAC
>JAKSDN010000530.1 GCA_022360075.1 Kiloniellales bacterium
ACCGCTTACGAGACGCGCTTTCCGGCGCCGGGACTGGCCGAGCAAGACCCACGCGACTGGTGGCGGGCGATCGGCGCCTCGGTGCGCCAGGCTGTCGCGGAAGCCGGGATCAGTCCGACCGAGGTCGCGGGCATCGCCGTCGATACGACCTGTTGCAGCGTCGTGGTGCTGGACGACAAGGGCGACGCGCTGCGCCCGGCGCTAATCTGGATGGACGTGCGGGCCGGCGCCGAGGCGGCCGAGATCGCGGCCTGCGGCGATCCCGCGCTCAAGATCAACGGCGACGGCCGGGGGCCGGTGTCGGCCGAATGGATGCTGCCCAAGGCGCGCTGGATCAAGCGCCACGAGCCCGAGACCTTCGCCGCCGCCGCGACGGTCTGCGAGTTCCAGGACTACATGAACCTGCACCTGACAGGTCGCCGGGTCGCCAGCATCAACAACGTCTCGGCCCGCTGGCACTACGACTCGCGCAGCGGCGGCGTTCAGACCGGCCTGCTCGACAAGGTCGGGCTGCCCGAGCTGGCGGATAAGTGGCCGCAGGAGGTCGTCCCGCTCGGCCATGTGATCGGCGGCCTGACCCGCGATGCGGCCGAGCATCTCGGCCTGCCGCCGGGCCTGCCCGTGGCCCAGGGCGGCGCCGATGCCTTCATCGCCATGGTCGGTTTGGGTGTGGTGCGGCCAGGCCGCCTCGCCTTCATCACCGGCTCCTCGCACCTGCACCTGGGCCTGAGCCCCCAGGCCTTCCACGGCGAGGGCATCTGGGGCACCTATCCCGACGCCGTGATCCCCGGCCTGCACACGGTCGAGGGCGGGCAGGTCTCGACCGGCTCGGTAGTCAACTGGTTCAAGCGCCTGCTCGGCGGCGCGGTCAGCTACGACGACTTGAACCGCGAGGCCGCCGAGCTGCCGCCGGGCTCGGAGGGCCTGGTGCTGCTCGACCACTTCCAGGGCAACCGCACGCCTTACACCGACCCGAACTCGCGCGGCGTGATCTCCGGCCTTAGTCTCAAACATGGCCGCGGCCACATCTTCCGCGCCGCGATCGAGGGCGTAGCCTACGGCACCGAGCTGATCCTGGAGACCATGCGCAAGACGGGCTTCGAGCCGGCAGAGGTGGTGATCTGCGGCGGCGCCACCCGATCCGACCTCTGGCTGCAAGTCCACGCCGACGTCTCCGGCCTGCCCTTGAGCCTCACCGAGGTCTCCGACGCGCCGACCCTGGGCTCGGCGATCCTCGCCGCGGTCGGCGCCGGCCTGTTCGACGACATCGCGAGCGCCTCCGACGCCATGGTCACGGTCACCCGCCGGGTCGAGCCGAACGCGAAGACCCAAGAGGCCTACCGGCCCTTCTACGAGGCCTATCGCGATACATACGGCGCGATGGCGCCTTTGCTGCACCGGCAGGTGGAGGCTGCGAAGGTCGGGTGAGTTGTTTCGTGGCTGGTGGCGTCGTCGTTGCCCGTCAACAAGCGCTATAGTCGGCGGTCAAGGCTTGAGATTGAATTGACACAGATAAACACAGATAGACACAGATGGAATATCAGAAATTCGAGATCGTTCGGTGCGTTTCTCAGAGAATTATCTGTGTCTATCTGTGTTCATCTGTGTCGAACCTTAAGCGAGAAGCATCCGGCGATCCAGGGGTCGCTTGACCCAGGCGCCACTCTGGATCACCGGGTCAAGCCCAATGATGACAAATGACGTGTGGTAACTCATTGATATCACAGAGTCCACTTCGAGTCGGACTCTCAAGCTCAAACGAGAAAAGCCAACTGGGGCGTGTCGGCTCAGAAGAGTGAATACTCCATTTAATGAGTAATATGCAGTCTTTCGGACAGAATATATGGACAATGAATGGCGACGATGTCCGCATGTACGGAATGCTGCCGTTTACGACGCGGATGACGGTCGTCCAGCTCGAATCAGGAGGGCTGTGGCTTCACTCTCCCGTGCGGCCAACTCTGGACCGTCGCCGCGCCGTTGACCAGCTGGGCCCGGTCGTGCATCTCGTTGCGCCCAACAAGATCCATAGCCTCGGCATCAAGCCTTGGAAGGCGTTGTACCCTTCAGCCGAGGTTTGGGCCTCGCCGGGGTTCAACAAGCGTCATCCCGATATCGCCGTCGATGCGCTGCTAATGAACGACGTTGAAGCCCCTTGGAGCGGTGAAATTGATCATTGCGTGATCGATGGACATGCCGTTCTGGATGAGGTCGAGTTCCTGCACAAACCCTCCAAGACGCTCATCATCACGGATTTCATCCAGAAGCATGAAGCCACCGGCACATCGTGGATTTGGCGCGGCGTAAAGCACATGGCGGGCATTTTGGGCAAGGACGGCGGTGTCCCCCTGGATATCAAGCTCAGCGTTCGAGACAAGACGGCGGTGCGGCGGAACATCGACACGGTTCTAGGTTGGGATTTCGACAATCTCATCATAGCGCACGGCCATTGCCTGCAAGGCGGCGCAAAAGAAGAAGTCAGCCGCGCGTTCGATTGGATCACTGGCGCTTAACGACTCAACGGACGTGGATGTGAACTGCGACCGCACGCAGCGCATGCCTATTGGAGGACTCTGGGATGACTTTTGATTCGGTAAGACACGGATAAACAGGATGAACACGGATAGGTAAAACGTTCGGTAGTGCTCCCGTTCGCCGAGACACCCTCGGAGGCCATCCGTGTTCATCCGAGTTCATCCGTGTCAAACCTGAACGTCGGCTTTCGGAAACAGGATTTCGGCCTTGCTGATTCGCCTTCCGGCCAAACAACCATCACTCAACGCGGAAGCAAGCCCAAGCTGCACGGCCAAGCGGTCGCAAGTGCTCGGCAGGAAGGGCCAGGCGCAGCGGGCGACAACGCGCAAGGACTGAGCGATGTCGTAAAGACAAGCCCTGAGCTGCGCCTCGGCCGCTTGCGATTCGGTCGGACCGGAGGACGCGCTTATTTGCTTGGCCAGGCTCCAGGGCGCCCGGTCGGCGATGTGCCTGTTCGCCTCGCCGATCACGGCCCAGATTGCAGCCAGAGCCTCGTGTAGCGCGAAGCGCTCGACGAGCGCAGCGACGGTTTCGGGAAGCGCCTGAACGGCACGATCCAGATCGCTGCCGATCGCGCGAGCGCTGGGCTCGGGTATGACGCCGTCGAAGTAGCGCGCGATCATGCCGAGGATGCGCTGGGCGAGGTTGCCGAGCTGGTTCGCCAACTCCGATTCGTAAGCCTGCACGAATCGTTCGCGGGAGAAGTCGCTGTCCTCCGTCGTGCGGACATGGCGCAGCAGGTAGTAACGAAGGGCGTCGGCCCCGAGCGCCTCGGAAAGCGGCACCGGATCGACGGCATTGCCGCGGGACTTGCCGATCTTCTCGCCCTCGACCGTGACGTAGCCGTGAACCAGGACTCGCGTGGGCAGCGGCAGGCCGGCCGGGAGCAGCATCGCCGGCCAGTAGAGCGCATGGAAGCGCGTGATGCCCTTGCCGACCACGTGGATGCGTTCTTGCGCATCCAGCCAGAACCGCCGGAAGGCCGCGCCCTCGTCCGCGTAGTCGAGGGCCGTGACGTAGTTGCCGAGCGCGTCGAACCAGACGTAGACGACCTGGCTCGGATCGTCCGGCACCGGCAGACCCCAGCCGCGCGCCCGCTGGCTGGAGCGCGAGATGCTGATGTCCTCCAGGCCCTCGTCGATCCAGCGCAGCACCTCGTTGCGGCGGCTCTCCGGCTCGATCCGCAGGTCGCCGCCTCGGATGCGGGTGCGCAGCGCGGCCTCGTAGCGCGACAGGCGGAAGAAGTAGTTCTCCTCCGAGACCTCTTCGGGCGCGGTGCCGTGTTCCGGGCAAAGGCCATCGTCGAGCTCGTCCGGCTTGTAGAACTGCTCGCAGCCGACGCAGTAGAGGCCGCTGTAGCGCCGGCGGTAGATGTCGCCCCGCTCCGCGCAGGCCCGCCAGAGCCGCTCGACGCCGCGACGATGCCGGACCTCGGCGCTGGTCCGGATGAAGTCGTCGAAGCTCAGATCGAGCGCCGCGCGCAGGCCGAGGAAAGCCCGAGCGTTTCGTGCTACCAGGTCCGCCGTTCCGACGCCGGCCTGCTCGGCAGCCTGGACGTTCTTGAGGCTGTTCTCGTCGGTCCCGGTCTGAAAACGCAGCGCGCGGCCTTTGGCCCTGTGGTAGCGCGCCAGCACGTCGGTCTGAATGATCTCCAAGGCGAAGCCAATGTGGGGCGGCGCGTTGACGTAGGGAATTGCGGTGGTCACGTAGAAGGCCGGCTTCGCCGTCTCGCACGCCGGATGGAAAAAAACGTTGTTCGTCATGTGCTTCGTCCTGTCTCTCGGGAATGAGACGGACATCAAAAAAGCCGCCTCGGGGAGGCGGCTCCGGTCTCGATCTCGTTTCGGTCTGATCTCAAGAACGCATGGCAAAGGGTGCCGCCTCGTGCTGTGA